>JAEOUB010000582.1 GCA_016839545.1 Candidatus Kariarchaeota archaeon
AAAGTAATCCAGCTGGCATCCGGGTGAGTGCACCCATCAGGAGGGCAACTCCAGAGAAGATTGCCCAGATATTGACTACTTCCAACTCTGTGTAGCCTTGTGTAATTTGAAGGTAGATAGGAAAGTTGACGAAAACACCCCTGAATACGAAGAAGCCAATAAAGTATGGTACCATTACAGGTGTCATTTCAAACAGGGTCAGCTTGGGATTGGACTGCTCCTGCTCCATATGTTGGCTTACTCACATCATAGAAATAGAAATAGGTTGAATAGTGAATCACTCTCTCTGTATTGCGGTTTTCAAGGAGAGGAGAAGAGCGAGGAATGTAATTGATGCAGAAACATAGAAATTCATCTCAGGGAGAATTCGGTAGAGAAAAGGGGAGATATAACCGGCAATTGCAGAAGCCAGGATGACCAAGGTTGAGGCTAGACCAAAGGTGAAACTGAACTTGTCCTGAGGGACTAGCGAGGAGATACGTGTGATGTCGACCACATAGTATGACGCCAGACCAGCATTCATCACGATCAGAGCGATGTAAAAGAAGAAAGGGACGATAGGTGAAAGTGTGACTAGGATAGTGGAGACAAACATGAGTGCCCATGCTCCTGTTCGGAGGTACTCATCTTTGACAGATGCCTGCAGTTTGCCGGCAATAGGTGAGGCCAGAGTGGCTGCAAGGGATCCTGTACCAGTGATAAACCCGAGAACAGTAGTTGAGATCCCGAGAATATTGTAACCGTAGATGGAGTACACAGAGAGCAATAAACCAATGGAGAAGCCAGTTGCCAGGAACAGAATCTGGACATCAAGTACACCCGAAAATTTCAGAACTGAGAGGTATTCTTTGGGAGATGCTCCAGTGACAAGGACAGGATCATATGAGACATCCGTCTGCAGGTTCCTAGATACCATCATCGCGGGAATAATTCTGAACATCAGAAGGAAGATGATGAGATCGAAGGTCACTACTACAAGAGAGGCATAGAGGATGGTTGTTGGCTGATAGGTATCGAGAATGTATCCAAGAATGATAGGTCCAAGAAATGAACCGAAGCCAGCCATTGATTGCAGTAATCCGTTTTTCAGACCCTTGTCTCTCAGTGTTACCGATACTATACCCCTACCGGTCATAGCAACAAAATTTGTGCCAACCCGGATGAGTGCCATCGCAAGAATATAGATGATGTCAGTGGAGTATGACAGAACGAGGAGCAGGGAGACAAAGTAGGAGAGATATGCCAGAAGGAAAGCCGGGAACCTGCCAATACGATCAGAGATCAACCCTGCCGGGATACGTGACAATGCTCCGATGAGGAGTGCAGTACCTGAGATAATTGCCCAGATGCGAACGGTCTCAACATCAGACAGATTTTTGGTAATCTGAATGTATAATGGAAAGTTTGAGAAGAGGCCTTGGTACATGAAGAAGCCGAGAAAATACGGAACCAAAATAGGAGACATCTCCAGAACTGAGAGCCGGGTATTGGATCTCAGCTGGGTCTCCATAGTGCTGGGCAAGGTGTGAGGTAGATAACCCTAGTGTATCATGAGGAAAATTTCTGAAGGTTGGAATATCAAAATCTTGTCTATACAATCGCGATTTTTGAGAGAAATTGCTATCGCGAATGCGGATTGTGGAAATTACCTTATTTGAATTCACAAGGATTGAGGTATTGCTGTGCTGGGTTTTCACCTTATTGCGCATAGCCCGGACTACACGCAATTAGACTTGGAGGTCCCGAGAAGGTCGACAATCCCAGGTTTACTCTGTAGATTGGATGTTATTACCTGACCGTGGCCGTAGCGAATACGGGGATGGTCGAACGGAACCTGCGCGTCCGCGGGCTGCTCTCGGACACGACTGCAGTGCTGGCTCGACACATGACTGAGGTGACTGTCGCCCCGCACCAGGCGAGGGAAGTCAGATGGGACTGGCCGGTTCCCACCGAGGCTGGCGGCGGACTGATCGTGTCGGGCTGGGAGCTCGAGGCGGACGGCACAGTGATCGACCGGCTCGACGCAGGCGCAGTGGTCTGGGACGAGACGGCACCGGCGGGAACGGCTCCTCTGACCTACTCGGGGTGCTACCTCGGTCGCGGACGGGGCCCGGAGCTGCTCTTGGGATCCCAGCTCTACTGGGGCAACGGCACCACCACCGGCACCGATCCCCTGCGCTGGGATCGG
>JAEOUB010000583.1 GCA_016839545.1 Candidatus Kariarchaeota archaeon
ATACCTGGAGGTCGTTCTTGCTGGTGAAAAATCATGATGCCAGTGGCTACCCAGAGCTGTATTACAAATTCACCACAGATCTCTATGATCAATTGGAAGCAGATCCAGAGGTGGAGCTTGTAAATCTGGATCAGACAAACATCACAACTGCTCTTGATCCTGAAAAGAAGAGGATCCATGATAGTGCTATTTTCACAACCAGTCCTATTCGCACCCTGTGAGAAGTTGCAACTTTGGATTATATGCTTATACAATTACCTTAGACAGCCTACATTATCTTTTATTCAATCATTGCGGAGGGTATGTGATGCTTCAGGAACTCTTCGTGTTGAGAGACGGCCAACCCCTCCTCTACTACTCAGCAGAAGAGCAGAATGACGCAGATTTTGATAGAACTATGCTCTCATCGGGTATTCTCAGTGCCATGTCAGCATTTTCTGAGGAAGCAAGGGATGCTCAGATGGATAATTTCGCTTCTGATACAGAACTCTTCCAATTCTCAAAAAGCGAGAAGCTGGACGTCATCATTGTAGGAGCCTTTCCAAGAGAGACACCACCCTCTCTCGCCAGGGTGATGGTGGAATATATTCAAAACAAGCTGGAACATGTGGAAATATTGGAGATGGAGGGAATGTACGATCTTCTACGGCCGGAGAAAATGAAATTTGTTCGTGAGATTCCTGAATTTGTGGCACAGATCATGTTACACGATATAGAGGAGTCATACTTCGATAATATTGTCAAAGATTGTCCAGGAGTCAATCTTGGAGTACTTATTGCCCTTGAGACAAAGAAACAACGATGGCTATTAGCCCGTCCTCGGCCACTATTTTATGATGGTATGGTCCAGGACCTGTTACTTACGGATCAGTTTGCCGGCAACCTTACGCGGAAAACAGGACTTTCACAGCACTACAATTTGATAGTCATCAGTGCCGGAGATTTGAGAATGGTTATTGGAAAAACACCACGCCAGGTGGTGCTTATTCAATCCTCAATTGCAGATATTCCAAGATTGGTTGCTACTGCAGCAAGAATGTGTTTTCAGGTCATATATCCCAAGGTATTCTCAGGTGAAGTGATATCACAGTATGGGTTGACAAAAACAGATCTTACCCTCATGGAAGGAAAGGATGAGCTAGGAAAGAGAGATGGAGTTTTCTTCCAAACACTCATCAACAGTGTATCCAAGATTTTCCAACAAACAATGAACCGTGCCCCTTCAGAGATTCTCCTCTTCTACGAGAGAAACAAGTTCATACGGGCTTCACGGCAAGATTCAGGCATGGTAATTGTCAAGCTAGAGCACCTCAACCCACAAGATTAAAGTTTCCATCTCGAAACGCAGTGTAGTGGGAACCATAAGTCAGGATGCCAAGAGTGCGATTTATCTCGCGCGCGCGCGCGCGCGCGAGGCAAAAGGCGAGGAACTCATAGGAACTGACGCCATCACTGAGCAGATTATTCCGCGGATGGTGTATTATGTCCGTAATTTTCTGCCACAGATCATGGAGGGAAAGGATGACAGTGAGATTGTGTCACAATTGACTGACTTTCTGAAGGACATGAAGATGAGAATGGACAGCCCCAGCCTGCTGGATGAGATCACCATTGGCGATATCTGGGAGGTCAGAGCTGCAATATTTGGCTATGAGAATGTCTTTCTCGAGGTATTGGGAGTTGATGTCATTGAGAATTACGTGTTTCCACGTATTGCCGAGATCCTGACACTGTATCTGCCTGGCAGTTTCAAGTCAGAGAGTATGAGCCTGAAAGAGAAGCTCTCTGAATTTGCCGAGTACCTGAAGTCTCACAATTTCGTGAGAAATGCAAATTACTCAATGAAAGGGACAGGCGTGGAATTCAGGGCCAACTACTGTCAGTTCTCAGCCATCCACGGTTCAAAAGCCTACCTTGATGGAAAAACACGGTTCTGCCCCTGGGGTATGATTGCCAACAGTATTGCGGCTGCTCATTTCAAGCAGACCTCGCAGATTGTCAACTGTGACTTTACCTCGAAAGGCAGTATCACCAAGCTGGAGATGGTTGACTGATGGCGGGAATGGAAGCAGTATACATGGGAGTGCAAATCGTCCTCCTTGTTGGTCTGATTTTTGGAAGCATCTACGGTCGTCGGTTGCAGATGTACTGGCATCACCGCCTGATCTATACCGTTATGCTCGGTGAGCTGATCGTGTTTCTCCTGTGGATGGGACCCGGAGTGCTCTACTATTCAGGACAGGGGTTGATTACGACCATTCTGGCACTGCATATCACAGTGGGATCACTCAGTGCGATCTCAACTGCAGTCCTTGCATACACCTTTCTCAAGAGGCGTAATCGCTATGATCTTCCAACCCTGAGATGGACCCGTCCACTGATGATCTTCACTCTTTTTGTCTGGATCCTTGCATTTACCCTTGGTACCATCTTTTATGTCCAGACCTACCTCTGAAGTACTTTCGGATGACACTCTTTCTGTCACCCGGCTTGATATAGTCTCTTCTTCCTAGATCTGTATGGCAATTGAAATCGGTCAGTCAAGTTCCATACCCACGGATTTCCGGGGATGGATCGAGGATCTGATCAGCCCTGAATTCTATGGCATGCTGGCTCACGTGCTGGACTCCATAGGAACAGCAGCCAATATGAATTTGCACCAGCTGGTTCATCAGACACTGTTTCACTA
>JAEOUB010000584.1 GCA_016839545.1 Candidatus Kariarchaeota archaeon
ATCATCTCGGCACTCTTGCTCAGAGAACGACCAACTGGAGTGCAATTGCTGTTTTTTGCACTGGCACTGGTAGCAGGAGTCATGTATTTCTCACCGTTTGAGAGCTTTGAGATCACAACTGTGGGAATTGCGGTCCTTGTGGGAGTTTTGTTATCAAACTCGCTATCACAGATACTGGGCAGGTATCTCAATCACCGGTTGAAACAGGGAGCCCTGGTGATCACATCTGTGAGTATGATGATTGGAGCCATTCTCCTGTTCGGTTTTGCCATTTCCGTGGAAAGTCCGGTTGCACTGACTCCCCAGGTGATTCTATTGGTGGTGTGGCTGGCAGTGATCAATACTGCCTTTGCATTCACCCTTTGGAACTCTACCATGGAGTTTCTCAAGGCGTATGAGAGCTCGATTATCAACAATACCATGCTGCCGCAAATCACCCTGCTGGCAGTGATATTTCTTGGAGAGAGACCCTCACCAATGCAGTGGATTAGCCTAGCGATCATGGTGATCTCTGCAATTGCTGTGGTGGCGATAGAACCCAGCAAACGAGAGTAAGGCACAAAAGTTATCACCTCACCAGAGACCGGATGAGCATGGAACTGACCGATGATGAAAAAAGAGACATTGTAAGAGCAATCTACAAGGAAGCATGGGAGAAGGATGACTTTGGAAAGGTAGAGAAATACCTTGCTGATCCTGTGATGTTCAATTACAGAGGTGCAATAAACCCAACTAGCAGTGATGGACTAAGAGAAGCAGTAAAATTCTGGAAAAACTCGTTCACAGACATATCCTACACCTTGCACCAGGTCATCTGTGATGGCGATGTGGTGGCTGCCAATATGACCAAAACTGCCACACAGATTGCAGAGTGGAGAGGGATAGAATCGACAGGTAAGAGCTTTCAAGTTGACGAGATGATGTTTTTCAGGTTTGAGGATGACAAGATTGTTGAGATATGGGAGGTCTATGATGAGATCTTGTTGCTGGAACAGCTGAGAGGGGAATAGATACCGGGCTATACAAATGAGTTATATTCAATTGGTTTTCACAGACAAACAGGGATGACCGAGCAGACATTTCGAGACATCATTGATCGATTCTTCACTGCGGTTGAACAGAAAGATATAGGAATAGTATCGCTGTACGCTGAAGACGCATTCACATTTGGAACTGGAAAAGTGGAGATCACCAACACGGTAGATCAGAATAGAAAACTCTGGGAGGCCACGTTTGTAGTTGAAGAGATGAAATTCAGCAACATCAATATTCTCCATCTCCGGATCCTTGAAACCCACGCTTTGCTGAGTCTTAATTTTGACCTGAAAGTGGTCGATAATGGCATGACGCAGTTATTTGAAGGTGGACGTATTACCATGGTGTTTGAGAAAAGAGAGGACTCCTGGTTAATATCACAGTTCCACAATTCTGTACCACAGTTGGGGACACAGGAGAGCATAGGTTGGCCCACAATCTCACAGATACAGCAGCAAATAGATGATATGATCTCCAATCTTGGATTGAACCCCAATCTGGTCAGCAAAAAGGTCCAAATCATGAAATACCTCGAGAAAGCCAGAGCGATGATGATTGAAGAGTAGGTCTGATTGAGACAGAATGATAAACACTCCACAGGCACAACTGAATTAAAAGCAGGACAAATTGCTGGGATATGACTCTAATAGACACCATCGTCCAACGCTACAAAGATGCCAATCCTGTCTGGTCTTTCTATACCGGCTTCCATGAGTATGATGGAGTGCCACAAGACTATGATCAGGGGCGTATCAATGCACGGATTGAAGAGATCAAAGCAGATATGGCCGCACTGGAGGCACAGGGAGAACCTGAGGAGAAGACTGCAAAATTCAACCACAATCTCGTACTGCGAGCACTCGACAGTGAGTTGTTTGGCAAATCTGTGTATCGTGAATTTACCAAGTCACCAATGCCCTATCTGTTTCCACTCAATGCCATCGAGGCAACCTATGCAGCACGCAGTTTTGCATCTGTCGATTCGCGTATCAATTCGATCATCAGTGTCCAGGAGGGTATTCCCAAGCTACTGGATCAGGCACGAACCAACCTCATGCCTGAGCTGGCACGACCCAAGGTCAAACGTGGTATCCAGTTCATCAAGGGGCTTGTGTCCTACTTTGGAGATACACTCATCGGTTTCATTGTACAGGCCACTGATGAGGCAGTGATTGAGAAATGGTCACAGGTCAATGCCACTGCAATCGAGGCACTGGAGGCATTTGGCAAGGAGTTGGAAGAAGTGTACCTACCCAAATGTCATGATAATTACCAGCTGGGAGAGGATGTCTTCCTACAACTGATGGAGAAGACACAAGATGTCAAAACCACCTACGAGGAGCTGGAGCGAGTGGGACGAGCCGCACTCAAAGCAGATCGTGACGAGTTGAAGACAATTGCAGATTCGAAGGGGATGACAGTTCCCGAACTCAAGGCATGGGCATATGCTGAGAAACCTGCACCTGAAGATTTGATCAAAGTAATCTCTCAGCAGGATGATGACTTGTTGGACTTTTTCCAGAGAACTGAGATTGTGAGCCTGCCATCAACAGAACAGATCATTGTTAGAGACTATCCCAAATCAGTCAAGTCATTTGCACTTGCCGGTATGAGCCCTCCTGCACCGTTTGATCCTCCAGAGGCAAAAGAGGCCTTCTATTATGTCAATGTCCCTACCCCTGATATGCCCAAGGAGCAGCAGGCAATGCTGACTAATTTCTTCTCAACCACACAGTTGATGAATATCAGTATTCACGAGGCATGGCCAGGACATTATCTACAACTCCTGTACAACAATACCTCCGACAATGATATCGCCCTGATGTTCGCCCGAACATATAGCACCATAGAAGGCTGGGGATTATACACCGAACGCCTTATGGTCGAGGTGGAATATGACAAGTATGACCTTGATATGCTGAATGTTGCACACCTGGATCTCTCCCTGCTGAGAACTGGAAGGTATCTCACAGCAATTAACATGCACTGCAAAGGGATGATCATTGAAGAGGCAACAGAGATGATGGTGAATGAGTGTTTCATTGAACCAGCCATAGCCAAAAACCAGGCGACACGAGGAACCATGGATCCGCTCTTTCTCGGCTACACTTTAGGCAAGCTCATGATCCTCAAGTTACGTGAGGATTTCAAGAGGGAACAGGGAGACAACTACTCTCTGAAGGCATTCCATGACAAGATGCTCAGTTTTGCCAGTCCTCCAATCACCGTCCTGAGAAAAATGATCCTGAAAAATCCAGAAGGTTCAATTCTCTGATTGCCTATCAATCAACCTGCAACTCTCAAATGAATTAAATACTC
>JAEOUB010000585.1 GCA_016839545.1 Candidatus Kariarchaeota archaeon
AACCCAGTGAAAGGTAGGCCAGATCGTAACCCTGCCTGATGAGTCTGATATCCTCAGCAATTCCCAGCCGGTCTGCCATCTCCTTGAGATCACCCTTTTTCATGCCTGAAAATGTGCACTCATAGGGAGGGAGTGGCGTCATCTCTTCAACAAGGCCAAAGCCGGCCGAGATAATCCTGTAGTCAACCGTGTGACCTAAATTCCTAAGGATATCCACTGCCCGTGCAATCTTAGTGGCTTGCTGACCTGTGTAGAGGTCACGTGCAGGAAGAGCTCTGGATGCCTGTTGGCTGACATAGCGAGCACGATCTCGATCGGTAATCAGATCACTGCATGTTGCCTGCTCTTCAAAGCTTCCCGCTTTTCCTTTTCCACAGGAATTGATCACAAGGATACGCATCCATTCGCCCATGTGATCTCACTCAATTATATCTTCGGAATGAGAAGTGTCACAGAGACAATCAAATTGGTTGTGCCAGAAATCAAAGAATGATCGGGAGCCATGATCAACAAGGTACTGCACATAATTTGCTATGATATTACCCCGTTTATTCCACATATGTCCCAACTGCCTCCCTATCTTGCCCTCTTTGATAAATCTCTCAAATTCATCAAAACAGTAGATCTCCCAGTGTTCATCCTCCCGTTCCCTTGTGGAGAACCATACAAGTTCTCTGACTGCTGGTGTTTTCAAGACAGGTTGGACAATCTCCTGGTAGGTATTTCCCAGAGTTGAGATCACAGTATCATACCTGCCCATGAGAATCAGGTTACGAAGGTCATCCTTTATCCCTGTTATCTCTACCATCCTGTCTACTATCTCAGGAGGTTTGTTTGCAAAGGTGATGTCATAGGGCAATATGTGCTCATCTTCTGCAATGAGGCCATACCCCGCAGAGATGAAATAATAATCAACTTGTACCGGATATTCACGCAATTGCCCGTAATTCCTTCGGATACGTCTGATCGCTTTTCGAATAATGTCATTCTGTGAACCTGCGTACATCGCAGAGGCACTGCGTTTGAGATGATGATGCTTCTGATCCATGTGGTACTGCTCCAGCTTGTGCAGGGTATCGGGAGTGAACCGCAGATAGGAGGGGACAGCTCGAGTCTTCTGCTTGGAGCAGTGATTGAGTATGAGTATCTTGCGGGGTCGGTCAACCACGGATTTCTTTATTCTCTTTGTATGAATCGGTGAATTTGATCCTGATACTCGACGTGCAGTATCAAGTTCTCCGGCTGAAAGAAACAAGGGCATCTCCTGCTGGATGTAAGATACCTTCTGTGTAATTTTCCCTGTAGGCTCTCTGCGAGTGAGGTGATAGGGAAAGAATTTCTGTGCAAATTCAGCATTGTTCAGGATACGATCCACGATCACAGTAAACTGATGACAGTTATGATAATAGAGGGCAGTCATAAAGGTACCTGACCCGTAGGGTGCCCCTCCTTTGGTCTGATCCATCAACTGACAACCCATACACCCACAGCGATAGAAAATATCTGCAGCTTTTCTCACTGCAATCTGATCGCCCTTCCAGGTGATGAACTTGCGAGTTGCAGTGATCCAGTAAATGGCTGAGGTATCAAGGGAGTTGTAGCTATTGGCGACAAAATAGTCCCCGAGTGCAGAGACAGAGTGGAGCCCAAATGCATGGAGATGACTGCGTTTCATATTTCTCAGAAGGGTCTCAGATTTCCTGAGGACTTTGTAGTAACGATCACGGTTGGACTTGCGTAGAGGTATCAGTCCTCCACGTGCCACCATTTCGATATCCTGATCAACAATAAATGATGCAAGATCAAAGATGTCATCAGTCTCTATTCCCTGTAAAGTTGCCATTACCTTTTTCCTGGGAAAATTATCAAGAGTTGTGATCAAGAGTAATCTGATCACCTCTTTCTTCCGTTCCCGCTCTTCCTTGTCATCTTCTATCAGTATCATTTCATCTGGTGCCACCACCACGTCGGGATCAATAATATCGTAAGCCCTAAGAATATCTGTCACGCTTAGATCAGGCAAAATATCAAAATGCGATGCAAAATCAAGTCGTGCTTTTTTTGACTCAATCTCAAAGATACCTGTATCTGCGACTATCTCGATATCAGATCGCAACCCTACATCTTCAATCAGATATTGACGAAGTGTCTGTCCTGTTCTGTTAAGATACTGGACAAATGAGTCGTTGCGATAGATATCATAAGCTGTTACCAGTATTTTCTTTGAGAATGGCCAATTCTGAATCATCGGAGTTTGCATCAGGGGATTGAAAAATGGGAATTTGTAGACTACCGAGTCATACCCGGTAGTGGAACTGTACTTTCGACTGACTGTCTGCCAACCAACCACGAATGCGTAGATAGACTGCGATATTTAAGGACAGACAGAACCGAAATTAATCGGCTGTCTATGATCTTGGGGTATCAGGTCAAGAAGGTATGAGAAATCTTCTTCGTATTCGGGTTAGGGTAAAATATACAATGGTGCCAAATACTGCCAAAATAAGTGTACCTGCAATAATTTCCTGAATTATTTCGGTTGTATCCTTTCCTATAAGTCGGGGAACCCGGTATTCAGGATCAATGACAATATTGGTGGGTCGTTGATCGCTGGTAAACGTTACAGTTTGGCTTCCTGCCTCAGTGAAATGCACATCAACAAGTTGTGCTCCCTCATCCGTCTGGTATCCTATTGAAGTAAATATTTCATAATCCCCATCTGCATCGACGTTGACAATAATTTGAGATTCGAAAGTATCACCTGTTTTTGTAATTCTTGTCCTACCAACTCTTAATTCAATGACAGCATTGTGTGTACTCCATTGCGCCAGATAATCTTCTACATCAATTTCAGTGTATTTTTCGATGGTATCAAACAAGTCAGTGATATCCACTCCTTGGGCTCTACCAAGCCAGTATTCTTGTGTGAACTCAATTAATCCATCAAAAAGAGCCTGATGACCTATCTTCAAACGTAATTGTTCCCAGATCATTCCAGCATATTCATAGGCCACCCCAACCCATGAGAGGTCTTCTGGGAAAATGTTCGGTACATATTTCAAATTGTACGGTGATTCATTATGTTTGAACTTGGCCATCCGTTGAAGTCTATCTTTTCGAAGAGCAATCTCTGCATCAGTTCCCAGTATCTGCCCACACGCCCAGGTCGAGAGAAAGTTAGCTCCCCCTTCTTGATAAAACAGGAAGTATTCATTCCCTCCCATCCACGTGTCGCCCTGAACAAATCCGTTCCACAGATGGGCCATTTCATGGAAAATAACAGAGAGAAAGAGCGTTTTCTCCTGAAAATCCGTATCTAAATTGTGATAAAAACTGCTTCTCACGAAAATAGTATCTCTTCGAGGTGTCGCACCAACTGTGGTTTCACCAAGATCCACAAAGCCTATCTGATAATGTCTGATACCGATATCCCCCATAGTTTCAGTATACAGAAAAATGCCATCCAACATATTTTCAACTAGCTCTTCAGTCATTGTCTCACCCTCCAAGGTGAGGAATTCGAGTGAATAATCATTCCTGGATACACTCATGACCTGATACGAATCACAGGCAAAACTTGGTGGTGCAGGTTCAACACTCGTATAATTCTGGAGGAATTCAACCCGGGTATACTCACCCTCTGATTGGGAAGAGATTTTCTGACCTGATACAAGGCAGCTCATATCACCGGGATGTTTTATTACTATGCTATGTGGCGAGGCATACCCCTCAGCTCCAAAATATGGGATCGCCCCACTTGGCCATGCTATTGCACGAATTCCCCGTCTACTCACAGTCAGGCGAAACATCCCATTACCAACATCATCAGCGATTGCCTCTGGTTTAATGGAATATTCGAGATGCAGGGTAAATTCCTGAGAGGATGTAATTGGATCGTCCAGAATAACTTGCACAAGAGCAAACATCATACCTGCTTGAAATTCTCGTATGTAATCATAATCCACACCCCAGCTTGTTATTGCTAACTCTTTTGATTGATTATCCCATATCTTGATAGTACTTACCAAAAAATCTGAATGAAGGTAAAATGACAATACTTGTAGGTAAGTTCCGACAAATAATGTGATGTTTTGGCTTGATTGAAAGCGATTGGCATTCAGATCAATATCAAAAAAGAGGTCATAATAGAGAGGTGTGATGATGCTGGCACTCAAACCTAGATCTGTCGGGATACCATTGTGATTATCCGATGAAGTTGAATTTGTCTCAGATCCTACAGAATTCGTTAGAGTGAACGGAAGAGAGAATAGGATGAAAATGATCCAATATGTGATAATCTGGTGCCGCATCATATTAATATACTAATTATAGTAAAGATTATATTAAGGAATGGATAAGAAACGTGATATTCCATACACACCCCTGTTTTTCTGCTTCTTAATCAAACATTCAATCTTGATCAACTGCGACAAGGACAGACAGAACCGAAATTACTCCTCATTCCTGAATCTCATAGTTTAGCTTTCTCATTCGAGGATCAGTGTCGAACAGTAAAATCTGAGCACGTACTTTCGGGGGGCTGGCGATGAAAATTCCCTTTCTGATCCGAAACTCACTGTGTCTCTCATAGTAGTCCATAATGGTGTTTCTATCAGTAATTGAAACAAAATAATTCTGCACTATTCCCGTGATTAGACTGTCAAGTTTGTGAAGTTGATCAAACAAGATCATGGCATATTGACGTCGATTGGGTCCAAGTGTTGACAGGTACTCGGCAGTGGCAGGATGATCACCGATGAATTGCTCTCTTTTGTTTTTGTCAAGAGAGAAGGCAGAACTCATCACTGCAAACAGTGACTGGGAATTGAGTGTGAACTCTATTGGCAACCCTACAATCTTGTCGAGGCGGTATTCCTTGACCTCGTTGAGTCCTGGATTCTCTATAAGATACTGGGTGATGATGATTAATTGTGTATCAATATGGGTATCCAACTGTAGCTTGATATCTGTGTCTCCCACGTTGAATAGTCCCGTCTGAGATATAAGAAAGGAATCGTTACAGAAAATTAAAGATAATATTTTACATTATATGTGATATATGATTAATTAAATCCCAATAAACTATTAATAGTGTAGTAATACTTCATACCTATGAATAAATTCTATTTTTTCGTAATCGGGATAATATTACTGACAGGTACCACTACAACACAGGCTCTAGATGTTACGCTTGACAAGACCAAAATCGGGGTAGAAGTCGGGGACTGGTTTGTTCACGAGGTATTTCAAGCTTATTCGATTGTTGATGGTGTGGTGCAGACAAGCGCGGAATCACCTGGAGATTTCATTAATTCTACCGTTACAGGTTTTGTTGATGACAATGTAACCATTAGTATCGAACACAACGGTATTGAGACAATTGAGAGCACTAACATGAGTGATTGGTTGGAGTCCTCCATTATTGTAACAGACTGGAACTATTGGGAACCCTATCACCATGACCGTAGAGCAGGGGGGGAAGATTTCAAGAATAATCCCTCGGAGTGGCCTGATAGTGTAGTACTCTTTGATCAAAATTATACAGTTGAATTTATTGGTAGCTCATTCTTCACCACCTTTTATCAGCATGTGGAATGGGATGATAACAAAGTATTGAAACATTATCAGGAGATAAGTTGGAATATA
>JAEOUB010000586.1 GCA_016839545.1 Candidatus Kariarchaeota archaeon
ACTTTGGGATAGAATTTGACAACAATAACGATGAGGCAATCATGGGTACTGAGAACTCACCAGATGATACCATTATTGTCAACTACTACGAGAACATCGCTGCGGATATGTATATGCACAGTTTCACCGCATTCTTTGACCAAGAAAACAATGGAATTGATAATGTGGAAGGAAAAGCTGGGACAGATGGTGAGCGGTTGATATTTGAAATTAAAAAGCCTCTGAAAACTACGGATGACAAGGTGTATGACATCAACTTATCTCAGGGTGATGAATACCAGGTAATGATTGCATTCTGGAATGATGAACCGGCCCACAGCGCAGCTCTTGGAATCAACAAAAGAGTGGACAATAATCAGTTCTATTCCTTGATAGTTGGACAGGCCCAACCACAGGTCTTTCTTGAAATCGTAAGTGCTCTGATACTGATCTTGGCAATGGCAGCAGGCTTGTGGATTTCAAACCGAGGACTGGATACTATCATTCAAAGGTAACATCAAGATCATCGGGAAGGTAAGTCTGGACCTTCTCTCTTATAGTTTCTTTCCAATCGAACGACTCGGTGAAACCCAATTCAACTCCAATACACGATCGACCGGTTTTTGCAGCAGCGGCCATCGTGGTACCACTGCCAAGAAATGGATCAAGTACCTTCTCACCAACGAATGAATACATCCTGATAAGACGTTCTGGCAATTCCATGGGAAACATCGCTACATGACCTTCTTGCCTTTCAGGGCTAATCCTCCAAGTATCTCTGAACCATTCACGTCGTTCTTCAAGTGAAAACCGTGATTGTTCTTTCGCCCAGCTGTTTGGCCGCTTTGATTTCCCTGCTTTTTTGAATACCATTATATGCTCGTAATTTACAAAGAAGTGGCCATTGCGGGGATGATAAACACTTCCCATAATTGCTCCCCCACCGCTTGTATTTGAGGTGGTCACCTTGTCCCAGTGTATTGTCCCGTTGTACATGATATCGTCAGGAAACTCATTGGTCAAATTTGCAATAATCTGAGAAGAATGCGGCACAACATGGTATGGCTTTTTCTTTGTTGTTGACACAAATTCATCTCCAATGTTTATCACCATCCTGCATCCTGGGGATAATACCCTGACACATTCACGGAACACTTCCATCAGAGACTCATGATAATCGAGGTAGTCTTGGGACCATCCAATCTCCTCACCACGACCTGAATATTGCTTGATACTTCCATAGGGAGGTGAAGTGATCATCAGTTGAACAGAATTATCAGGTAGCATCTTCAGGCGATCTCTGGCATCACCAATCAGAACCTTATAATCAAAATGTAGAACCTCATCCTCTGAAATATCCATTAGATGAGAAATATATTGCGTAACCTCGGCCATTTAAACCTAGATGTTTATCTAGATAACTAGATATAAGTATTTCGTAGTATCTCTAGATAATTGGCTATCTGTCTAGACTTATCACAATAGTTTCGCTTATAATTGCATATAGCTAGATTTCTAGAGAGATATCACAGGGAAGGAAAGCCATCAGACTCTCCCTTCTAGGCTCTTTTTGTGCCATGTTGTGACAGAAAACTTATTTGAAGAGAGTACCTGAATTTGTTCAGATAATGCCCGGTCTGACACTACTCAATATCGACAGAGAAACCACATCTACCGGTAATCCACTGACAGACATCAGAGAGATTATCACAGAGATTGAGGAGTTTATCGGAGCAATGTCCGGTACTCTTCTTCCAGCAAGAGCAATGCCACTCAAGATGAAATTGCGGAGGTTGCAGGATAGTGTCAGTCAATTTGGTGCGGACGATACCATAACTGTTGAGGAAAAGCAAACTGCAATCATGGAGCTCCATCCCGATCTTCAAATGCTAATCAATCGTCTTCAGAGATTTGGAAATTCTTACTCGGTCCTGGTTGAGATCTGTATGAACTACCTGCTCAATCACCTGTGTTCAACAGCTGCCTCCGATCCTAAAAGCACAGTAATAGGAGTTTCAAATGTCATGGCTCAGGTTCTATCCAATGATATCAGCATATTAGCAGTTCCTGAATTATCAATAGCATCATCTGAACCCAAATACTTTGAGGAATTTTCCCGGCAGTTCAACGCCATGTTGACAACAGCTGGACTCTTTGCAGCACCAGTTTTAGGATTACCTGACATCCCAATTTCAGCTCTCGGTGCATGGGCAGATCAAGCCCTTTCCCAATTTTCCAACATTAATCAGTATGTTAAGAGGTATTATGATCCTAACACATTCTATTTGATAGATAAACAGGAAAATGCAATCCCGTTTGACACCACCACAGATGTCCTGTCATTCTATGTTTATGAGAATGAGTTTTTGGCTGCACTTATTGCGAGGGCAGACATTCTTTCAGGACTCGAGTTCCCAGGAGCGTTTTCAAGAGATGGCAATCCAGTAACACTCCAATCAACTGAAGAAATTACCATACTGCTTGCTGATTCCATCATCCAAAACTGTGGAGAGATTATTAACCACATGAACACAATCGATAGAATGTTCAAGGATGGCATAATTGATCGGAACGAGAGGCCGGAAGATCATCCAGATCTGATGCAATTTAGAGATGAAGCACAATTGTGGGAACTTATCGCTAAATTTGCCAAGTTGATGGTCAGTATTTTCCTGAAGGAACCTGTTCAAAATGATCTGAGAGGAATAGAAGACCTCCACCATCCCCTTTCAGAATTGCCACCTGTGGATGAAGAGATTACACCCTTACAAAAACGTCTGTTGATCCTGTTAGACGAATTTCAGAGATTAATTTTTGATATGTTCCCGACAGCAAAATCAAACAGAGCTGAATTTATCAAATCTAGTGGCTTCACGCGATTTAGAGATTACTTCAGATTCTTAATACATATTATCGCCGCTCACGACATCCATTCGGAGACCAACAAAATCTGGCTCCCCTGGTTTTTAGATTCCTTCAAACAATTGACAATTGGAGAGACAACACAGTACGGACCAATTAACGCCGTTGAGGTTGGAATTCTTGCAACAATTCTGGGGGTAAATTTTGATGTTGCTTCCCTTACGGAACAGGGTAAGATGATACTCACAGATGTGAGACCATTCCTGGAATTTCAATCACATCACGCACTATCGATTGAGATCCTGCTGAAATTGACTCAAATCAGCTCATCCACACCTGATGTAGTTGCCTCAAACCTTAGTGCAGATATCCTGCAATTTTTTGAGAAGCATCAGATCAATCCGAACTCTATGCTCTTTCAAAGGGCAACACTCTACCAGGCAATGCTTGAAATGTACAAAGAAACGGGTATCTACTTGCGAAAATCG
>JAEOUB010000587.1 GCA_016839545.1 Candidatus Kariarchaeota archaeon
CCTGGACAAAGACGTTTATGCTCGCAGTTGGAGATAACTCCTTCGCCCTCCTGGTTGATGGCGAGGAATTCATCCAAATATCGGATACCACCTTCCCCAATGCCGGTTATGTCGGCTTCATAGGACTGGCCAGCCACAATTCTCGCTTTGGAAATATACTCATCCAGAGTTGATACCCATGGACTACCTGAAACTTCTGGGGGTGGCAATACTGATACTATCGGTATTATCGCCCCCAGGTCCCTCAATATCAGACTCAGATGCTTTGGGACTAGATCAGGGAACTCTAGTCACTTCATACAACACGACAGAGGTAACTCTGTATCGCAATGAGACTGAGACATTGAGAGCTGAGGTGAGACGTGATGGCAGTCTTGTTACTGGGGCATTCTTTCTCATTCCGGAGCTTAATTACGATCTTGGTGAGACAGTCTATGATCTATCCAATGGAACATACCTGATACAGTTTATCCCAGCTGCAAACGAGGTTATAGAAACGGGAAACTACAGTGTTGATCTGGTCACTGTCCATCAGGATATCAATGTTTCATCTGTTCTCCAATTCAATCTGCTCAGTTACGACGATGTGCCACCCAATCTCGTGGTATACGAACCACTTTCCGGAATGACGTATACCACGTTTATGTTTCTCAATCTCACTGGTTGGGATAATGTGGGATGGTCTGAACTAGTCGTGGAATTCCGGGGTGTGGAGGTCTTCACACTTCTACAGGAGGAAGAGGATTATGGCCGGGGGGAGTGGAATGCCACCCATGTTCAATTTGCTGACTACATCTTCTTCGAGAATATTCTGGGTTCAAATGAGATACGTATCAGCCTGGTAGATACGAGCTACAACCGGAAATCTGAGGTAAGGAACTCAGTTGGTGATGCACTGCCTCCCTCAATTGAATGGATCAAACCTCTTGACGGTTCTATTCTGACGGAGAGAACAGTGGAATTCTCATGGACTATTAGTGATAACACTGCAGTTGACTCCATCTCACTCAGTGTCAATTCATTTCCCATTGCTGATCTATCTGGAGATACCACCGGGACAACTCAGACACTGGCTATCCCAGATGATCTCGTCCAGATCCTGACATTTACCCTGACAGCCACAGATACCAACGGGAACTCCAATTCTGCTAGTATCACTGTGACTTTCAATGCCAATTTCGTCGAGGAACAGCAGGACAGTGAGACTCAGCAATTGCTTGATATCCTACTCTACATTATCCTAGGCGTGAGCGGAATCCTGTCTCTGATACTGATACGGGTCATAGTTCTCTCTCTGCGTACCCGTGGTGATCAGAAAAAGGTGATGCAGGCACTGTTCCCCAAGTCTGATGTGGTAGATATGCTCCGCCTTGGACAGGTAAACGAAGATAAGGTGACTCTCACCACGCAGCTATTGGCCAGTTTTGAGAGCCGTCTGAAGGCAAATACTTGGGATCAGATAGTCCATGAATTGCAAAGCCTGAAGATCTCCATTGGGCATCTTCTCGGCGAGGGTGAGCTTCTTGACCTCATCTCACTTCGACTTGATAACTGGTACCACCAGACCAATGACCGAATCAGAGCCAGCGCTTAGCCGACCAAAAATGTTCATCTCCTCTCTTGTTGTCGGTTAAAGTTATGTAACCATCAATGGGTCAGGCACTGTATGACATCGAACGAGATTGATTTTACTCATATCATGGAGGTTCTCCAGAAGAAGGCAGAGGAAGATGGGAAAGTTACTGAACAGGAGGAGGATTTCCTGCAGAGGCTCGGTTATGAGATCAAGAAATATGTAACAGCAGTTCAGGCTGCACAGCATGATGAAGTCATCACAGAGGATGAATTCCAAGATCTGGTCCTCTTGCGTGATAATATTCTGACCACAGCTATGAATTTCGACTCGGAATCTGAGGATATCAACAAGCTTGTTCAGGAATTGTTCAACGAGATCGACAAACATGAGCTTCCAGGAATGGCAGATGATGAATTGATAGGCAGTGACATTGAACCTGAGGATTAATTTTCTGCCTGCAGTGTTATTGCAAAGATAAAGTCAAACAGATCACGGATCATACTATTCCCCAGTGCATCAATGAAAAAGGGAGTCGCAGTCTCTTCAAACAGACTGGAGAAGGCGTGATGGTAGCCTTCTTTCTTATCTTTGGGAACGATAATGGCCACCCAGTCATAACCTGATATGGTTGACTGGATATCCAGCTGGTTCTCCTCTGCTTCCTTGATATCGAGAATGATTCCTTTGAACGGATCTGACAGTCGGGTGAAATTGGCACGGATGTATGGGCCTACTGACAGGTGAAGTCCATCAGTGTCCAGGACTGTATGGCCCTCGAATGAGGATACTTCAAAGATGAACGTGTCTTCCATTGTTCTTGTGGTTGATTGTTTGAACATCTCTACAATGATGGATTGGAAGAATTTCTTCAATTGATTATTGGAGGTGTAGGCGTTGATGACAATTGCCTGTTCTGTGTCAGTATTGAGATAGTGCATACCCTGAGCCACATCCTCAATCAGAACTGTGAGGGGGTTCTGTTCTATCTGTACCACTTCATTTTTTCTGACACTGCCATTTTTGTCAATCTCGATATTGAGAGTGTGACCTGAGTGCAGTATCGCCCTCCGGATCAGGCCCGAGTCACTCTGGATGGAATCGAGGTCGAGTCTCATCCAGTCAGAGGTCCGACAGCTCTCACAGTAGATCTGTACATCTTTGCTGGGCATCCTTCTATGCTCTCTATCGTTTCAACCTAATAAATTGGTACTCATCTCTTTGTGTTGAAGTTCAGTTATTCGGACTGATTGGTAATTCGATTTTCCTGATTGTCAAATTCACGCTTGGACACCATATTTCTTGAGAACAGGGCCAGTAGCAGGGCGGCTGCGAAAATCATGATCGCCGTGATCCAGAAGATATTGCGGAGAGCCAGACCCTGGTCCCCGGTAACCTGCTCAAAGTAGGACCACAGAGGAGTGACAATAGCAGAAGACGATGATCTGCCAAATGAGACATAAAACCCAAGAACTCCCATTGCTACTCCACGCTGTCTGACAGGTGCAAAATTGCCAGTCCCTCCGTTGACAGCTAAGTAGCCTGTCAGTGAACTGGCAGTGATAACAGTGATAATCACCACGATGAACACATAATTGGAGGACAGTGTCAGGAGAAAGAGGGATACAGATGTTACCAGCAATGATCCAACAGCAGGTGTCCTGAAGCCGAACCGATCTGAAAGTGATCCCAGGTAGGGTTTGACAATAAAATTCACAATTGTGGCGATGAATAGCACATCTGCTACCTGGGGGTTGGTCAATCCCAGGAACAGAACAAGTAGCAGGGGGAAGAATGAGCCAAAGAAAAATTCTGTGAATGCCAGCACAAACTGGAAAGAGTAGACCTTACCCAGGGGATGTGTCCGTGTCATGGATTTCACAGATGATATACTGTCCCGAAATGTTTTGAAAAGTGCTTTAAAGACGGAATCCACCTGTTGTCTATCCTCCTCTGCCAGTGTTTCAGATAGGGTGAGATAGATCAGGATAGTTCCCACAGTACCAACCACCCCTCCCAGACCGAACATCTCTGAGATGGAGTAGCCATTTCTCAACAGGTAGCTGGTGGCATAGGTTCCCAGGATAACACCGATATCTCCACCCTGGAAAATGTAGCCATTGACTCGACCGTAATCGCCGTTTGAGATATCCCCGATATAGGAGAAAATTGCAGGATAGTAAAATGCCATTCCCAACGCCATCATCACCATAGCAGCCAGTACAATTCCAGGGCTGGTGGCCAGGAACATGAGACCAAATGCCACCGTGTGAAAGAGACTGCCCAGAGTGATCATGGGTCTCCTGCCCACGATCTGTGCAAGATGACCGAAGGGTACCCGCAGAAAAATCTGGAAAAAGTTGCGTGAGAAAAAGACGATACCTATGATAATCTCAGTGGCATTCAGATTGACCAGCTGCAGTCCCACATATGCCATGAATATGGTGAGAAGCATTGATGTCACCCCGTTGGCGAATATTCCCGAGAGCAAGGGTCGCGACAGGGGTCTCACAGCAGCTGATTCTCACGATCATTAAATATCTGTGCAAAGAGATAGAGAAGTTTCTGTGGTCATGGGCAATCATCAGGCAAATACCATAACTATGAGGAGTTTGAGGGAGTGTTATGGACCTGCAAATCGTCATTTACCAGATGAATGTCGTCTTTGGTGATCCGCAGGCGAACATGGACAAGGTTGAGACACTCTTTGCAGAGAATGATGTTAGAGATAGCCTCATCATCCTCCCAGAACTGTTTCTGTCAGGATATCACAAGGAGACAATCGACACCCTCGGATCTCAAGAGATGTACCCTGAGCTGGAAAGATTGATTGCACTCACTGCAGAACACTCCTGTACCCTTTTTGGCTCAATTCCCCTGGCAATTGATGGCAAGTGCTACAATACTGCAGTTCTTTTGCAGCGGGGTGAGTTGAAAGCAAAGTACGCCAAATCCCATCTCTTCGGTCCTATGGGCGAGAAGGACTTATTTGACTCCGGCAGAGATATTGTGACCTTTGATCTGTTTGAAGGTATCAATGCTGGATTCTCTATCTGCTATGATCTCAGGTTCCCTGAGCTGTTCAGGGAGCAATCCTCGGCAGGTAGCAACCTGTTCCTCATCTGTGCAGAGTGGCCAATCCAACGGGTAGCTCACTGGGATGCACTGCTACGGGCACGAGCGATTGAGAATCAGGCGACAGTGATTGCCTGCAACCGGGTGGGAGACGATCCAGATTATCATTATGGGGGTCACAGTGCGGTCATAGACTCGTATGGTGAGTTTACCGCATCTGCTCTCCATGACAGAGAGGAGGTTATTTCAACGATGATCAATCTTGATGAGCTGACGAAATTCAGATCGAACTTTGATACAAGAGAAGATACCTGGGTCTAGAGTAGTTTGAGAATGATATCTTTGGGATCCCCATCAGGTAGGGTATCAGCAAATTCTGACAGGACCTCTCGAGAGTCATCAATCAATGTCGGTGTCAGTCGAGTCACTCCTTCTTTCACCACTTCAAGCCCGTGCTCATCATTGAGGACACAGCCAAGGTGAAAACTGACATTTCCTGCAATAGTACGACCTGTGGGTAATTCTATAAAATCAGGTTTCACAATCTTGAGATCTCCCATCTCGATTTTTTTCTCACAGTAACCACACGCTGCCCGACCCGATGGTGCAACCTGAAATTCTACAGGTTTTCCTCCCGGACGCTTCCATGCCTTACTTACATACAGCTCAAAACCCTCTGTATTTGCATCCAAGTCAGCATCTGTCGGGTTGACCAGCACGGTTGCCTGTGATGCTGCATGAAACTGGATGTTCTCATTGGAAGCCAGAAATGAACGGGCATTGAGTACCACCACGGTATCACCCTTGTTCATCTCAATCTCAGCATGATCTCCCCAGAGGAATATGGATGATCTGTGATTCTCATCTTTGACAAATACCTTAGACATTTCCTGATCCTCTCCCTGGGGGTTGGTGTCAGTTGCTCTGCCCAGCTTACGTATGACCTCAGCCGAGATATTGACGATAGCATCAACATCCTCGATTGTGGAGAGACCTTTTACCGCAACACCTGCAGTGTTCCGCTTTTTCTTGAACTCCTCGATCTCTGCAAGTGTATCATCATCA
>JAEOUB010000588.1 GCA_016839545.1 Candidatus Kariarchaeota archaeon
GGACATAGGTGGTATCAAAATCAGACCCTGAGCCAGCATATCCACTGTTTTCTACATAGACGACATGAAGATTACCCTTGCTATCAATCGCAATAGGTCTGCTGGTTTGTTGATACGCGGAACCGCCAGTGTTTGAGACAGTCACGGGAGCAGTCCAGGTTTCTGATGCTGGGTCCCAGTACTTGTGATAAACACGAGCAGCCTGTGTCCAGATGATGTGAACTACACCCTTCTCATCAACAGCAACGGCTGAAGGGGTCGCATCTACCGCATCAGCAGTTAGTAATTGAGATCCAGTCCATGTTGGAGCGGTATTGTAGATATTATCCAGGAGATTCAACTTGGCTGTTTGATTGGGGCCAATTCCTGCAAGATTGTAAGAATTGAGCTCGTTGGTGTAGGTCTGCTGTGATGCATTGATCAGAGGGGTTGTGCCCTCTGTGTGATTTTCCAGTTGGATTCCAGCTCTGACTGGTCTGGAAATTTCATGTGCTATACCTTCAGGAACAAAGGTACTGTTTTCATTTTCTGCCTCTTGATCAGTAACTAGCACATTTGTATCAAAGCTTGAAAATGATAAAATTATCAATAATATTGTAACTGTAAGAGCTCGTTTATGCATTTTCAACCCTCAAAGGATAAATTATATAATGGAAAGTATATTTAAAATTATCTATGTCTGCTATATTTATGTAGGAAAACACCAAATTCAGACCCTTTAAATTGAAATTTTGGCACAATTGGTAGTCTGTAAGAAGTTTTTCGGGAGATAAAAGTTCATATTCTCGATAGCAGGATGCCTTGAAGCACCTCAGCTTTCTCCTCTGAGTATCGCCCCTCCACAGTATGCAAAATATTTCCCTCTTTGTCCAGCAGATACGTCCAGATACTACTGGTACCAATGCCCAGATGGCCACAAAATTCTGCAACATCCAGGTAGAGGGTGATGGTGCGTTCTCTGACGGTTTTGTCTGGAATACCACCCCGCATCGCACTGTCCAGCATAAAGCGTGACATAAAAGTACCTCGCCGAATAGTGGGCAGCTCGTAGTAGTGGATACCCTGCTCTTTCTCCAGTTGTTCGAGAAAGGGTACCCAGGTATCTACATCATCCTGGTGCCATCGCAAGAATGCCACTACAACTATATTGTAGTCCCCCTTGAGATCCTGGGGAATGGTGTAGGTGGTACGGTTGAGACTGTCGGCAGTGACGGTGGGGAATTTGTCAGGGGTCATTACCCTGTATGGTACTGAATTGATTATAAGGAACATGAATCCGGCTATTTTCTACTTTCTAATGACATTAGCTGCTGGGCATCCGGGTCATGATATACTGCATCAGCTCATTCTGTGCCCGTGACTGGGTGTAGACCTTGCAAGGCCCCATAAACCGCATGACAAAGCCCTCTCCACCGAAGACAAAGGACTTCTTGCCACCTACTTTTGAGGTGGTGAACTGGGTTCCCTCAGGACAGGCAAAGAAGATCCCGGTGTCGACGACTAATTCATCCCCTGCTGCAACATCATGCTCCTTGATGTAGCCGTAGCCACCTGCAAATACCACACCTGACTCGCCATCGGGGCTGGAGATATGGGTGAGAAATGCACCCTCTCCTCCAAACAGGGATTTGGCACCACCCCATTTCGATGAGATCTCAAGGTGGGGGGAGCCTGCCATGTAGGCATCGCGTGATAGCAACCACGGCTGGTTGATCTCCAGTGGAATTATCTCACCTGGCAACGAGTTGGCAAAGGTGATCTTACCCGGTCCGGTAAAGGTATTCTGGAAGAAGGATTCTCCCGATAGACTTCTCTTCAGCCCCTTCATGAATCCGCCTGACTGTGTCTCCATACTGATGGATCCGTCCATATAGGACATTCTACCACCCTCTGCCTTGATTGACTGATCTTCTGCAAGTTCTACCTCGAGTTCAGCAAATGCGCCTCCCTCTATCGTATGTTTGTACATTGAGCTAATGGGAGCACGCATGATTATTAAGATGTGTAAAGTGAAATCAGTTAATGATCATGATGGGATCGATAAAGCCAGTCGCATCAATCTGATAAGTTATCACAAAGACCTATCATGATACTGACAGTCAGCTGTAATCCTTATTAGACGATAGGCTATGCATACCTTGGTGGTTCAGTGGAATTCGATGATCTAGACCCGTTCACAGATGAC
>JAEOUB010000589.1 GCA_016839545.1 Candidatus Kariarchaeota archaeon
TGGCTACCTGATTTCAAGTTTGGGCCGGATAAAAAATGTGCCACCACCATGTCACGGACACCGTGGTACTGGGATACTATCCGTCGCAATTTGAGCACGATACACGACTGGGGAGAGGATTTCACCATCAGGCACCTGGTGATGCCGGCACATGTGGAGTGCTGTACTTTGCCAATTTTACAGTGGGTGGCACAGGAAATGCCCGAGATACAAGTGAATGTGATGGACCAGTATCATCCTGACAGTTTCACCGATCCCACGTCTTCAAAGTACAATCCCCGGTATGAGGAGATCTCTCGCAGGCTGTACCAGTCAGAGTGGGATGCTGCCCTGAGATATGCAGATGAATTGGGGATTAATTATCGTACCATCAGTTTCAGCTGATTCTCACGTGATTCCCAATCTGAGAATCCGGTCAGTTTTTTTATACTACATTTTCGGAGAAATGTTAATCCCCACGTAGTGCTCTGCTGTATCGCAAGTTCCAAAAACTCGGTCCTGTGGGGATCCGCTTGGGGAAGCGGAAGGGAGCAAGGGAGGTTTTTCCTGCTTCCCTCCATTTATTATTCGACAAAATCTAGATACTCCAATTTCTGCAAGTGTAAAGGTATATATTGGCAAATGGTATAATCATATCTCATGGTGCGAAGGATCTTTTCCTCAACGTACTACGTTGGAGGCTGGCAAAATCCTGCAACCTACCTCTTCTTTGGGTTTGTTCTCGTCATCTATGCCAGTGTCCTATCGCTGGTCCTTGATGAGGTTAGCTCTTTAATCATTGCAGCAGTAGCAGCTGTTGTGACAGAGTACTACTTCTTTGAGCGATTGCCACAGTTGCAGGAGGAGAATGACATGCAGGAGATGGAGGCTGAGAGGGAGGCAGAGGTCAAGTCACTGATTGATGCCACATCAGATTGCATATCATGTATGAAGCCACTCGGGGGAGCGACAAAGTGTCCTCACTGTGGCTACGACATGTCGTCAATTCTGGCCAGATCTGACAGGTGATATGATGTCGAGAATCAACCGCTCTATCGTGGGTCAGACAGTCAGTTCCGAGGCATTCTTCATCTTCAGCGTGCTGGCACTGGTGCTCACACTGGCACTGCAGCTGGTAATGGAGCTTCTTTTTGCAATTGTCATCTCACTGATCCTGGCAACTTTTCTGGAGAGGATCATCATCGACCTCTGGCACCGCAGCCCCGACGATATCGATGAAGAGTTCGAGGAGGAGAGAGAGGCTGATCTCAAGTCACTGCTGGACACCACCACCAACTGTATGAGCTGTATGAAGCCACTTGAAAGTCAATTGCAATGCCCCCACTGTGGCTTTGAAATGACTGAGATTATTCAGAAACGTGATAACTGATCAGAGTTTGGTTCCAGAGCCTATAAGTGACTCAACTGGGGAGGCAAAGCCGGTATCATTAGAAAATTGAGACAGGGCTCCCCCAATCTTGTTCCAGGTCATCTGCTGGACATCATCTGGAAGACGAGAGAGGATCATCTGGAGGGCACCTGCAGCTTCCTTGAGAAATGAGACAATACTCTCTTCAGGACCTAGGGTGATCATTCCACTATGCGAAGTGATTTCCACATTAGTAAAGCCAGCCTCCTGCAGAACAGCGGTGAATCGCTGAGGTTGAGAGAGGCTAAAAAGTCCGGGTTGACCAGGAGCAGGAGGGGGCAGAGAAGCAGCCTCCATAGCAATTTTGCCGGGTATGGCAAGCCACGTGTTCTTCTCAGGTGCCGAAAACACCAAAGCTGCGAATTTTCCACCCGGTCTGAGTACGCGGTAGACCTCTCTCAGGGCACGTAGGGGATCGGCAAAGAGCATCAGACCATTGCGGCAGATGACTGCATCAACCGAATTATCGGGGAGGTCCAGCTGCTCGGCATCCATAACGCGGGCATCGATATGTGACAGTCCCTGCTGCTCTGCAAGGGCTTGTGCGATGCGGATGAGGTTCTCAGAGATATCTGTGATAAGTACATGGCCATCAGCTCCGACACGCCGTGCTGCAATAAATGACTGCTCTCCGTCACCGGCAGCAAGATCGAGAACTTTCGAGCCAGCAGAAACTCCCGCACGTTCCAGCATTTCCATGGTCTCATCACGTGTCCACTCACCAACCTTTCCAGACCAGCGATTCCATCCATCTGCTACCATCTCCCATTCCTGTTTCAGGCGGTTTCGGTAGGCTTCAATGTCGAAGTTACTATCCATTTGAGAGTAATGGCAGATGGTGATTTATAAATCAACTGTGTTTCGTTGATCGAAATGTACAACGACTCAGAGGGTCGTACTAACCTATATGTTCCAGTCTGATCTTTTAGTCCTGTGGAACTCAGAGGCAAATCCTGCTATATATCAGGCACAATACACGGTACCACCAA
>JAEOUB010000590.1 GCA_016839545.1 Candidatus Kariarchaeota archaeon
ATAAAGTAGAATTTTCTTTATTGTAGGTATGTATGTCATTGCAACCGTTGCCAAACGTCCTGGTTGAGTCTCTGTAGGGATTTGAGTCCAGTTATTCGTCTTATAATCATACACCCATGTATCGTCGTCTTCATCAAAGCCACCTCCTTCTTGAAATGTGATCCCACCAAACAGTACAATTCGTTCATTGGTCTCGTCAAAAACCATATTTGGTGCACGTTTTCTTGGTGGAGAGCTATCAGGAAGTAGCTGAGTCCAATTATTAGTTGTGTAGTCATATGCGTATGTTCTTTCATTGGGAAGATTTGTTGTAAAATCAACACCACCAAACAGTACAGTCTTCTTGTTGGATGAGTCATAAGCCATTGCATGGTAATTCAGTCTTGGAGGGGGATTTGTGGCATTACGGTCCGTCCAGGAATTTGATGAATAATCGTACTCCCACGTGATCGACTCACCCACTCCAGCAACATTTCCACCAATCATGATAACTTTATCATGATCTGAATCATAGACCATAGCATGGTGAAACCGCTCTTGTGGTGATTGCTCAGGAGTTAGTTCCATCCATTCAATAGATACATATTCGATATCGAGAGATGCACCCTGTACTGAAATGATCATCAGGAAAATCAAAAGAAGTGACAGTACTCCTTTTCCCATAGAGGGGGACAATGTACTTTTTTTTTAAATGTGATGTGTGCAAAATATTCACTGCTGTGATGATCTAGTACGGATCCCAACTCAATTTATGTGGTACGATATTCGTCAGAATCGTGAGACCGGAATGGTCATTATGATCATGTAGACGAAAGCTAGTGGAAAATTGTCTGAATGTACAATAATTGGCATTTCTAGGATACATGAGGTATATGTTGTAATTGTGAGAAAATCAAAGGTATGAAAAAGAACGATATGACTCTTTGAAATATGCCGTTTTTCTCGCCTGCCTTCCTTCAATTCTTTGAAGAGTTGGAACAAGACAATAGCAAGGAGTGGTTCGATGAGAATCGCCATATCTACAATTCTGAGGTCAGGGATGCGTTCAAGGATTTTGCCCATATAGTGGCCACTAAACTACGGGAATTTGACGAGATCATTGACCCCTCACCATATATTTATCGGATTAACAATGATCTAAGATTCCAGCCCGATAAAGAACCGTATAAATTACACAGATCAGCCAGTTTCTCTCCCGTTGCCAGTGCTGGAGCTCCTTCAGGTTATTACCTGCAGATCTCTGCAACCGACATCTACTTGGGAGGCGGATTGTATGATGTCAACACGAGAAAGAAAACACAGGTCAGAGAATACATGGCAGAGCATCTAGATGAGTTTCAAAAGCTCTACAAGGCTAAGGACTTCAAGAAATACTATGCTGGAATTGAGGGCAAGAAGAATAAGCGACTACCACCGTCCATCAAGCACCTGGGAGAGAGAGAGCCACTTTTATTCAATACTCAGTGGTACTACACTACTTCAATACCAGCAGAGATTGTCCTGTCTGACAAGATACTGGATGAGCTTATGGATAGATATCGGGCGATACATGAGCTCAATCTCTTCTTCCGCCAGGCTTATGCTGATTGACTCCATTTTTGATACATAATCTATAGTTTTATGCACCACGGGAGTTTCATCTGTGAACATATAAATAGGAGAAAAGACCCATTGACATAGTCACGAAGTTAGAAGGATATGCAGGCTTTCCCATAGGAGTTCTGGTAGGGGATGAACATCAGAACAGAGGGAGGGATGCATCGAATTATATGCTCAAGAGTTTGATCCATATCCTGAAACCTCCTCTAAGAGTGATCTGTCAGATGAGAAGGCAGGGGCTCGAATGATTACGGACATCGAGAACGTCTTGACGAAGTCTATGACAAGCTAGGTGGCCAAGAGAGAAACTTCGTGACTTTTTTTATGCGCCAGTGTTCGTTGTCAACAGGCTAAAAGCAGAGGAGATTCTGCAGCAGGTATGGTCATGCACCTTCAGGCTGGAGTGCTCATGGGAGACCCTGAGGCGAGAAACTACCTTGCCAACCAATGGGGAAAAAAGAGTACTAGCTCAGATATCACCCTCTATACCGTATCTTCTGCTGATCTTGTGCAGACAACTGTGGTTCCAGAAGGATATCCAAAGAAACCTCTTGCCCTGGTCTATACAGCTCACATGAGTGATAGTGTTGTTCTTGGTGT
This sequence comes from Candidatus Kariarchaeota archaeon, assembly GCA_016839545.1. Classification (GTDB taxonomy): domain Archaea; phylum Asgardarchaeota; class Heimdallarchaeia; order Heimdallarchaeales; family Kariarchaeaceae; genus Kariarchaeum. The sequence continues at coordinate 2,200 of JAEOUB010000590.1, forward strand.
ACCAGTCTCTGGTATTGATGCTGCTGTTGGTGAATCAGCAATTCTTGCTGATACTTTGCAAATCCCTGGTATCAAAGCCGTTGTCGGTGAACAGACCCAGGGATTGGACAGTTATTTCGAACAGATGGACAAGGTCTTTTCCAAGCTTTCTATCAAGAATTGGAAATCTCAGATGGTTTACGATGGGAGTGGAGCAACCGCGACAAGGACTGCTCTGCGGGAACTCCACCCTGGACCCCGCAGCGGAGCTGATGATTACCTTGCAATTGAAGTTGATCATGCATTTCCTGTACAGGGTGTGGGATCAGTAATTCTCGGAACAGTTACATCAGGTACCGTTGAGAAAGGGCAAAAAGTCCAGACATTTCCAGAGAAACAGAAAGGTATAGTCAGGTCAATTCAGGTAAACGATGAGGATGCAAGAGAGGCTGGTCCTGGTGTCCATGTTGGTATCGCATTGAAAGGTATCCTGCCTAAATACCTAGAGCGCGGTACTGTGATTGGTGCTGATAATAGCGACCAGGTGTCAGAATCTATGGAACTGAAGTTTCCTATTAATCACGCAAAATTCGGGAAGCCACCTGAAGTGGGGGACAGAGTACATGTGATCTCAGGATTGTATGACAGTCCTGCAAAAATTGTTGAGTGGGGAGACACTGCGGTTCTGCAGATGGATAAAATGACACCGTATCATCCCACTATCAGGGCAACGGTCCTGGATCTTAATCGAAAACCGACAGTTCTTGGGTCTAAACTCTAGATAAGATCGAGCTCTTCTGCGGCTTTGATATGTGGATCGTTCATTTCTTTATCCACCTTGATATAATATTGGCAGTATTGACCGTTGCCATTGATCCCTGACCCGTTATGAACAACTTCTTTGGGTTCAGATTGACATGCTGAGAGAATACCTCCTTCAATGGCTCCAGCTACCATCTCACACATGTACCGCTGGTTTGTCTCACCTTGACACAGACAGGGGGAGATTTTGAGGTCAAGTTCATTACCTGTATCATATTCCCGGAGCAGCTCAAATTTCACAT
>JAEOUB010000591.1 GCA_016839545.1 Candidatus Kariarchaeota archaeon
CATTGACACTAATTCAGCTCATACTTTTGTGGAGGAAACTATCACGAATATTCGACAGACATCGACACATGGATATGAAGCACTTCTTCCCATTCTCTACCCTGTCAAGGAGAATGTTACTTCTTTGAGAGATTACGCCTATGTTATGCCGCTTCAACTTGGACAATCCAGGTTTGGCGGAATTGCAGTAATCAATCCCGCAGATAAAACAGGGACACAGTCGGTAGTAGAATTTGTAGAATCAGAGGAGAATGCCAACATAGCTGAAACCGTATCAATCGCAATCGACCGCTATCTAAACCTGATTGAGGGCATACCAGTATCGTCCACAAACGGTACAACTGGTGAGTTCACAATTGGTGACATTCGTAGCTATGAGGAAAATGGGTTTACCAATTATGTGATGGAAGGTAACATGACTGACATAGTCGACCAAATCCGGGTGATTTTCAGACAAGATCTGATTGCAAATGATAGCCTCTGGCTTGAGGTGGTATTTGTTAATGTGGGAGATGTACTAGATATCACTGTCGACCTCATCGATGGAGTCTACTATGCTATCGCGATTTACCTCTGAGCCAATCACACAACCACGAGAATAGCAATTTCATACCACCAATACTCGTCTTACTAAGAATACTTTCACTTCTAACTACCCGGTTGTGACTTATAAGTGACCAAACAGAAGGTGATATGAGAAATAAATGTCAAATTTTTCCTATGAAGAGTTCAATGTGGATGAGGAAGAATATGATAATGAAAATGAGTCACGAATAAACCTACATCTTGATATTGATTATTTCTTTGCTCAAGTTGAAATTTTGAAAAATCCAGAACTCAAAGGTAAACCCGTAATTGTAGGACATACAGAGGCAAGAAAAGATGGAAGGGGTGTTGTTCTCACCTGTTCTTATGAAGCTCGGGTATTTGGAGTTCATTCAGGACTTGCAATGAAAATAGCTCTCGACCGATGTCCAGATGCAATTATTGTGAAATCTGATTACCAAGAGTATAAAGAACGCTCAAATAAAATCATGAACATTTTGAGAAACCTTGAGGTACCAATGCGACAAGCAGGAATTGACGAGGTATACCTGGATCTAACACCTATCTGTGATGATTATCAGCAAGCCGTGAAACTTGCTGCAGACATCAAGCAGGAAATAATTGATGAGGTTCAGTTGACCGTTTCAATCGGCATTGCACCAACATTGAAACTGGCAAAGATAGGTTCTGATTACAATAAACCTGATGGAGTGACCATCATAACACACAATACGCTTGAATCGATATTTGACAAACTAGCATTGACGAAGATCCCGGGCATCGGCAAGAAAACTGCTGAAAGATTGAAGAAAAAAGGATTTGTGACATGTGATCAGATTTTTCACAGGAGCAAATCTGACCTTATTAACCTCTTGGGCTCCTCTGGAGAATATTTCTATAGACTCGTCCATGGTGAAACCACCAATCGAATAGTCCCACGAGGAGAGAGAAAATCAGTCAGCCATTCCCGTACCTTTGTAGGAGACCCAGGTGATATTGAGAGATCAATGGAGTATTTTGATAAACTGTTTGACTCAACCTATGAGACTCTCATCAAAGAGGAATTCTCGACTAAAACAGTTACCGCAACAGTTCGTTTTAACGGATTTGATACCATAACTCGGTCGCAATCAATTCCACATTATACAACCGAAAGGGCTACATTGAGGAGCATGGCATTTCAGCTCATCGAACCTCACTTGAGTGATGAGCGAGGAATTCGCCTCCTTGGTGTCGGCTTCTCAAATCTGAAGAAGAGGGATGCTCTCCAGACCAGTCTTGACTTCTTCACTGAGGATATGCCTGAAAAAATCGATATTGAGAGCTTGAGAGCTGAAAGAACAAAACCAGAAGTCATTGAAGTCGAAGAAGAACCTTCACTGGATGATTATTTTTAAGGTGAAGAGAGATCTCATTTCTCAAGCATTCGTTGGGTTGCTGATATGGAATTTTTTTATAAGTAGAACATCCTGTAGTTATAATGGCAGAGAAGGATCCCATAGACGATATTCTGGGAGACTTGGGAGATTTCAAGGCAGAAACAGTGGAGGAGCAGATTTCAGCAGATAAAACAGAAATACTGCTTATAGGTCGCCCTGAGATATATCCTCAGTTTCAGGACCTATTCGGAAGCTCTCCTGATCATCACCTTTACCTCGTATCGAACGTGGAACAGGCTGCAGAGCTCCTTCTACAGCATTTCTTTGCCATTATAATATTGGATGACTCGTTTGATATCGATATACCTTCAATTTCTAATTTACTGAGACAGAATCACCCTATTGCAAGAATATTACTTCTGTACAGCGATGCAGATTTCAGAAGAACAACCGATCTATTCAATGATGGCTCGTTTGATGGTGTTATACTCATGCCATCCTCCACAGATGAGATATACAAGACCATCATGCATCAAGAAGCCCAATATGCAATTCAAAGAGAAGTGATGAAGTTTGTTCAGGAACCCCCCAAACTAAGCAAAGCCAGTTTCCTCCTACTGGATCCCTCTCTAAGCTATGGTGATGAGAACCAACCACTGAACTTTGTAGGTGTGATGGTTGTTGTCAATTCAGTTCCAAAGTACACGGTCTTCTTCGAAAAGGCACTGGAAAATGACGAGATCCTTTTTGCTGCTTTTCTCTCATCTATCACAACTTTGGGAGATGAGCTATTCCACAGCAAGCAAGCACTGAAGGAGATTAACTTTGGAGGGATAAGTGTAATCTTCAGATTTGTAGGTAATATTCAGCTTGCCTTTCTCGTCAAGAACCTTACCAGGCATAATTATGAAAACGCAGAGAGTAGAATTGATGATATTATGGGAGAGATATTCCCTCGATACATGGAAACTTTCGCATCTGATGGTATGCTACATTCCATAGCTGACGAGCTTGACTCCATATTTCACAAATTCGATTCTATAGATGAAACGAAAGAAGAGGAATATAATCAGGAAATGGAAGCCAAAGCTCGGAGAGATTTTGGTCAGCAGTGCATAGTTCTCATGTCACATCCATCAGATCTGCTCTCGGAACTGATGACCTATCTAAACCAAAATGCCAGACTTGTAGAACTTGACTACAAAATAGTACCAGTTGCTGATATTGACGAGGCATCAAATGTCATCCGAGAGAATAATGTAGCTATATTTATGATTGATCAAAGTTCAATCAATGCGTCCTCTCAATCCGGATTGTTCATGCTTGAGAGTATAGAAGAGTTAGACCCTGCCGTCCAAATAATGTATCTATCGGCAGATCATACCATGAATCAAGAGGAAATTAATCTGTTGAATTCAGGAAATATAGACTTTGTCCATATCAGGGATGAGAAGAAATTCCGGATTTTTGCGTCAATCCAAGAAGGTCTCAGGATATCCCTAAAAATAAAACAAGAGAAATCATCTGGTCAAACCGGTGCATCCTCCAAGGAAGGATTAGCTGTGGCGAAGGCTATGCTTAAAGAGAACCTGGAGGCATTCGACAGCGAAGAAAAACCCGCTTTGCAAGGGGTAGTATTGGCACAGAATCGTATAGTTGAGATTGTACCCTTATTTACGAAATTCTACATTGTTGATGGCGAATTGATAGATTTAGATGCAGAGTTGATGGCAGGACTCGTTACTTCACTCAAACAGATCTCTGGAGAGATGTTTACAGGTGACCAATCAATAGACGGACTTGACATCGCAGGAAAGACAGTATTCGTCAGATTCAATGCAGATTTCATGTTCATGTACTTTGTCAAGAATATCACTGCAAACACACAACCTCTGATTTCGAAGGAACTTGATGCAGTTACCATGATCTACTCAGAGATAATAGCGGAGTCACTTGGAGTGTTAACTGCAGAAGACTTGGAACCAATATTCTCTCAAATTGCACTGAAGACTCATCAAAGTTTAACAGGTCTGCTTGCTGAAAGATCCTGATCAAATACCGAAATACTTCGCTTCTGGATGATGATATACAATACATGAAACCGAAGCCTCGGGTTCCATCATATGACTCTCTGTAAGGGATATTCCTATGTCATGGGGATTAAGAAGTTTCCAAAGCTTCTCCTGGTCCGACATATCAGGACAGGCAGGATATCCAAAGCTAAATCTCTCTCCACGATACTTCCGTGGGGGACCTCTGTTTTGATCCCATTGAGGCTCATTCAACCCCCAGTCCAGTCTCATGCGATGATGAACCATTTCAGTCAATGATTCAGCTGTTGAAAGAGCAATGCCCTGAAGGATGAAAGCTTTCTTGAATTCACCATCGTTCTCTATCTCCTTTGCATATTTTAAAATCTCAGACCCAGAAGTGCCGACCATAAAGCCCATGTTATCTCCCTTTGGAGCAAGAAAGTCACTCAGACAGAGAAATGGCTCTTCTTTCTGTCTTCCAAAATGAAAAATGAGTTCACCTGACCCAGTTTCAATAACAGTATCGTCACCATCAGAGTATCCGGGATAGAATTGATAGACAGCTTTTGGTTTCATCAGATCATATTGAATGATCTCATCTTCGATTTCTCGTACCTCTGCGACGAATTTCAATGCCTTCGGTTCCTTTCTCTTCAGATCTATCCGGATATTGCGGTTATACCCAAGGATTTTTTGATAGAAAAATGTGGCCCGATTATATTTCCAAACCTCACGCAAGTTAGGATCCAAGATCTCAACTCGTTGAAAAGTGGACGGGGTCGGGATATCAGACAGTGACATCAGTTTTCTCCTTCAAATATGCTATTGACAATAGCTAATCCAGCCATCGCGTCCTTGGCATAAAAGACATCGCCTGTCCCACCTCGAGCAGGAATGACATCATTCTCGACAAATTTCGGAGTGAGAGCTGCACCTCCCAAGAGTAGTGGCAGACCAATATTTTCAGATTTAAGGTGCTCTACAACCGTTACCATGTATCTTGATGACTTTACAAGTAATCCACTCAATCCCACTGCATCCGGATTGAGTTCGCGAATCTTGTTAATCAACTCCTGACTATCCACTCTGATACCAAGGTCAATCACCGCATATCCATTGCTCTCCAGGATTATCCGAACCAGATTCTTCCCAATATCGTGGACATCTCCTTTCACAGTTGCAAGCATCACTGTCTTCTTCGATACTGTTTCTTCCGTAATAATAAGTGGTTCAAGATGTGATATTGCCAATTTAACCACTTCAGCGGATTGTAATACCTCGGTGACAATCATTTTTGCCTGTTCAAAAAGGACACCTACCTCTTTCATTCCATCCATTATCACTCCATTGATAATCTCAAGTGGAGTAAATTCTTGAAGTAAAGCATCAAGATTGTCAATAACTCCTGCCTTGGCCCCGAAAACGATGGACTTGTGGATTGCTTCCTTTGGCGGTAGATCCTCAATAACATTGATCTCACGACGAGAGCTATCCCGGTAATAGTTGGAAAATTCGGTTAAGGCTTCAATGGACTGGGTTTCCAGTACTCGTTCTGCCAATACTAATTCTTCATCGGGTATAGAAGCATACCTGATTATCAGATTCGGATTGACAATTGCCAAATCCAGTCCAGCTTGCACTGCATGGTAGAAGAAAACTGAATTCAGAACCTCCCTTCCAGCAGGTGGTAGTCCAAAACTAACATTTGACACTCCCAGAATCGTGGAAACTCTGGGATATCTGCGTTTTATCTCAGATATTGCCTTAATTGTTGCTTGTGACGTACCTCTGAGGGTTTCATCAGTACCTGAATCTACCGTGAATACGAGAAGATCAAAAATAATGTCTTCAGGAGGAATACCATGATCATCCACAAGAATATGATATAACCTGTCAGCCACTTCTAACTTCTTATCATAGGTGAGTGCCATTCCATCAATTTCATCAATAAGACCAACCACTGCTGCTGCGCCATATTTCTTCATTAATCCGACCAGAACCCCAAGTTTCTCAAATCCCGACTCGAGATTAATTGAATTGATAATTGATTTCCCCTGAGTCTGCTTCAAGGCTGTCTCGACAGCTACAGGATCAGTTGAGTCAATCATGATAGGAAGTTTCGTTGCCTGAGCAAGTTTGGGGTAGAACTTATTAATTGCCTCAACTTCATTATACTCTGTATCTTCAAGACAGATATCCAGAATCTGTGATCCTCCCTGAACCTGATCTTTGACCACCTCCAACGCCTCCTCAAACTGCTGATTGCGGATAAGTTCCTTGAATCTCCTGCTTCCCTGTACATTGGCTCGTTCACCAACTAGCATTATCCGCATTTTCTCATTTGGTGTGACTGATTGTACTCCAGATACAGTCAAAGGCCTTTCCTTTGACACCAGAGGACGCGGTGGAATGCCCTCCAATCTTGACTTGAGTTCCCGTATGTGATCAGGACCAGTGCCACAACAACCTCCAACCAAATTAAGCAAACCTGCTCTTGCATACTCTTCCAGCGTGTCTGCAAACTCTTTCGGACCAAGATCATACTCTCCATGTTCGTTGGGTAATCCTGCATTGGGATACATGAATGTTGGAAGGTCAGTTAGATCACTAAGTACATTTATTGGTTCATGAAGATCCTTGGGACCGACGGCACAGTTCATCCCAATAGCATGAACATGTATGGAGCTGAAAGTCGCAAAGAAACCTTCAATATCCTGTCCTGCAAGCATTCGACCTGCAAGAGCCATACTTGAGGAAATAAATACAGGTAATTCTACTCCTGCCCCCTGTGCAGCCTCATTCACAGCATGCAGTGCTGCTTTAACATTGAGGGAATCATGGACTGTCTCAATTATTGCGATATCAATTCCCCCCTCAATCAATCCTCGAGCCTGTTCCAAATAGGATGCCTTCATTGCATCATAGCTAATATCCTGAGTGACCACAATAGATTTCGTTGTAGGACCCAAAGAACCACCCACAAATGTACCTGGAAAATTAGACACTGCTTCACGGGCTATTTTAGCCGCAGCCACATTCATCTCGTAGGCTTTATGCTGAAGACCGTATTCCTCAAGGACTATAGATGTCGCACCAAAAGTATTCGTCTCAATAATATCTGCACCAGCACGAAGATATTCCTCATGAATTGCCTTGATTACATCTGGGCGAGTGAGAACCAAGTTCTCATTGCATCCCTCCAATTCAGGACCACCAAAATCTTCGGCGGTTAAATTGAAATCCTGGATCATGGTCCCCATCCCACCATCAAATAAGAGAATCCTCTTGCTCAATTGTTCAGTCAATATATTACTATCCGACATATCGTGATATCTCCTAAGATGGGAACTACATTTCTTGGAGCGGATGTTTTCATTTAAAGATAGCATTAAGAACATCATAGAGTATGCGAATAGGAATACTCTATCTTTTTGAAACTAGCATGAGATTTCAGAAATGCTATTTGATGATGCCACTATGCACTCCCTCATCTTACCCATTCTTTCTAATTCTTCAAAAAATTACCCGAATCCTTGTTCTCTGAGATATTATTCGTAAAGGAATGGTCCTAATATCAAGCTTTTACTGCCGTACCGATACGCTTGAGTACGGCATTCTCCAATGCCACAGCGGTTGCATCCTGAATAGAAATAAGCTGGGTCGTACCACGGATTGTCTTTCCTGAGATCTCAGTCTCGATTATACCAAGACGACTGAGATCCTTGATGTATTCCCAAACTTGGGTGTGTTTTCTCGCCTTGACCCCATATTCCTCA
>JAEOUB010000592.1 GCA_016839545.1 Candidatus Kariarchaeota archaeon
CATCCTTGACCTCAATATGCCTGGAACCCTGAGTGGTACAGATACATTCTACAGACTCAGAGAGGAGCATCCCAAGATCAAAGTCGTGATATCAACCGGTATGATCGATCTCGCTTCTGCTACCAAGTTTCAGAAGCATGGAGTTCATGGAATTCTAGAAAAACCCTACAAGTTTGATGATCTGCTGGATCTTATCCAGTAATGTATACACCATTAATTGAACATACTCTGTGATGTGGACACAAACGTCCAACACTGATTTGAAAGTTGGATCATTTCTCGACTACAGTGTGTATCCAGCCGTGAACATCTTCAATTTCACCATATTGAATACCTGTCAATTGGTTGTACAGTTTCTGTGTGGTTGGACCGATCTCACCGTTATTGATGATGAAGATCTCATCCTTATACTTCAATTCTCCAACAGGAGCAATTGACGCAGCAGTTCCGATGCCAAACATCTCGGTCATGTTTCCTGATTTCAAGGACTCTGCAACAGTCTCAATGGACAGCTTCTCTTCCTTGAGAGTCATGCCAAGATCTGCACTTAGCTGTATGACTGATTTGCGAGTAATACCAGGCAAGATAGTACCAGTTAGTGGTGGAGTATAGATCACATCATCTAGAACAAAGGCGATATTCATAGCACCTACTTCCTCGATGTATTTTCTCTCCTTGGAGTCAAGCCAGAGGACCTGAGAATAGCCCTGGTCAATAGCCTTTTTCCCTGCAAGCATGGATCCCCCGTAGTTACCGCCAGCTTTGGCACCACCCGTACCACCGTGTGCTGCACGAGTGTAGGTATCCTCTACCATGATCTTCGTAGGCGAGAACCCTTCCTTGAAATATGGACCACTTGGTGCCAGGATCACATAATAGTAGTAGTCACTGCTGGGATGCACACCCAGTGCAGGTTCTGTCGCAATCATTGTGGGACGAATGTAAAGGGCAGTTCCCCGTTTCCTGGGAACCCAATCCTGTTCCATCCCGATAAGGCGATAGAGTGATTGAAGGAAATACTCCTCAGTAATCTCAGGGATAACCATACGACGTGCTGATGCCTGCAATCTCTTGGCATTCTCATCAGGTCTGAAGATGACCACATTTCCTGTTTTAGTCTGGCGAAATGCTTTGAGCCCCTCGAATATCTCTTGGCCATAGTGAAACACTGCAGTGGCCGGACTAAGTGAGAAGTTCTCGAATGGTTTGATGGTCCCTTTGTCCCATGCGCCATTCTCATATTTTCTCAGGAGCATGCGGTCGGTAAAGACCTGACCAAATTTGAGCTCTTCATCTTTTGGCTTTTCTTTGAAAGTCTTTGGCTCTATAATGTCAAGATCGATATCGAAAGCTGTCTGAGTAGCCATAGGCGAAATATATTTGGCGCTAACAAAAAGGTTTCACAAGAAGACCCAACCCACGGAATCTTTGTATTTAAAATACGTATTTCAGGCTCTAAAATAGAAATATAATCAATTTTTTCAAAATCCTTGGAAAGCTGTACCCTCACGCAGAGCAATATTTGAGACAATGCTCTGAAAGATGTGGTCGACATTCAGGCCAGTTTTGGCGGAACTCTCGATGTAGGGGATTTCTAGCTCTGCCCAGTTGGTTAGTGCCTGTGCGTATTCCTGTGCCTGCTCGACGGAGACAAACTCTGAGGATTCCTCTCTGAGATCACCCTTGTTGCCCACCAGGACAAGTGGGATGGGTTCTTCCAGGTCCATGCTGTCCATGAGCTCCTCGATCCATTTTGGGATGGAGTAGTAGGTCTCAGGTCGGGAGATATCAAAGACCAGGATCGCTCCTTTGGTACCCCTGTAATAGCCCTCTCGGACGACGGAAAAACGGGGTTGACCTGCAAGATCCCAGATCTGTGCTACCTGCATTCCCTCACTATCCAGATGTTTAGTTGCAAAATCAGCACCAATCGTTGCCAGGTATGACTTGGAGAAACCTTCACCAAGATATCGCATACGTAAGGAAGTCTTCCCTACACCTCCATCTCCTAGAATGGTGATCTTGTAGATCTTTCTTCTTGAACCCAACACGATATTGGTCAATCTTTCGTAGTCAATTAAAATCTAGTGTCTAATACTCATGGCGATTGCCAAGTGCTATGATTTCAGGCTCGTTCCACATTCCTCACAATATATTAATCCTTCAAGCACTCTTTCTTGACAGTTGGGGCAGTGAGCATAGCTGTTCTCCTCCCGTTCTAGATAGTGATGATAGTCCTCTTCTTCCCCAATTGCAGACCGTTGGGCTGCTCTGAAGGTACGACTTCTTTCTATCTGTCTCTGACGCATCACTGTCCTAATTTTGGTTCTGTAATAGAAATAGACATTGAATAGAAAGACAAAGATGAGTATTCTCACAATATCGGGCTCAAAAAACTGGGAAAGTAGAAAGTACCCCAGAACTGTGAGTAGAGACACAACCAACATGGAGGAGAGCACCTGTCTGATACCCCTCGCAGATTGTGTGTGAGACGTCATACATCTATTCACAGGTTTCTAACTTAAATTTCAACCTGATCTACTCCCGAATTTCAGATATATATAAGAAATATTTTTACATATAACGACCCCATTGGTGTGTGATCGAGTCAACCGATATCATTGGAAACCTCATCAAGCTCCATAAATCAGAGTTGAAGAAAATGCAGAACTATCAGGTTCTGATCGGGTTCTCAGGATTCGGCAACGTTGGCTATCTTGCACTCACACATTTTGTAGAGACTTTGGAATTGACATCAATTGCATTCTGGGGAAATTCAAGCTGGTACCACCGTGGTAATTTAGAATCTGTCCTCACAGTGTACAAGCATGAGCCATCGAAAACCATATTTGTTCTCACACGCATGCCACTCCACGTCTCCACTGTTCCACAGAAGTTCTGGGATCAGCTTTCTATGGATCTGCTTCGTTGGAATGCTCGTAGATACATCATGGTGGGAGGACTAAGAGAGGAAACTCGAAGATTCGGCTCTACTGATTGGGCTGCATTTGCGCCTACACCTGCATGGACTGAGAAATTTGGTGACCACAGGAGTTTTGGCGACAATCTTGCAATGATTGGACCGTTATCCTACATGCTAATCAATGGGACTGCCCTGAATATCCCGGTCCTGGGCTTACTTGCCTATTGCAATTTTGATGAAGACAAAGATGCAGCGTTCTTTGCTGTGAAGAAAATTGATGAACTCTGTGGTCTGCACGGTACTCACAACGATTTTCTGGCAGAATTTGACTACAACTTCATTCCAGGTGGTCATCTTGCAAATGTCTTCGAGGATGATGAAGAGGAAGCACAGGATATCGATGATGACGACGATGATATGCCCGGTTATGATCTCTCGGACCTGGTATAACATTCATATTCATTCCTGAGGGCATGAGTTCTCTGTAGGGGTAATCATCTTTAATATCATTATTTCATGGTTGAGGTGTAATGGGTGAACACAAGTTCGTCGGTATATTTGGTATGATGGGATCGGGAAAATCAACACTCATCAATGAATACCTGATAGAACGTCCCGAGAGTCGTGTTATTGAGTTCACTCCACCCCCAGTTGAGGCAAAAATTCGTGGCATGGACTTTGAGTTTGTTGACCAGATATTTGCCCTGCAGGAAAATGGGATAACCTTCAATTTCTATGAGCTCGATGCGCCTACAATCAACAAGTGGACCCAATTCATACACATAGCAGATGCCATCGTAATTGCCTATAACTATTTGAAAGATGATTATTTTGAGTCTCCAAAACAATTTATCACCAATATCCGGACCTTCTCTCGACCTGAAATTCCACTTTTCTTCGTGGTAAATGCCTGTCCTACCCTTGAACAGGCCAGAGACAAGCTGGAAGATGTTTTTACCATTTCTCAATTTGGTGATCGTTCTATGAAAATCATCAATATACCCTCTGGAGAGATAGAATTCACACAGTCTTTCGGGCGTCGTGTACGGATAGATATTTCCATCCTAGACACCCTATATTCTTCTGTTATTGAGAAATTGCAATAATTCTGTGAAATTGAATTGTATCCTCAGATTGACTTCTGTGATGTATTAAATTGAAACAAATATGTTTTAAAAGAGGGTAAACAACTTCAATTATCCTGAACTTTAGGTCAGATATGTCCATTCCTCCGTTGTTCAACGTTATTGCTGGATATGGAGTACGGATCTGATTGGTTCACTAGGCTGGGGCCATTAATGGCAGAAATTACAATTTTGCTAGTCGGGACTGAAGAAAGCCCGGTAGTAACGTCATTGCTCAATGTCACGGATATTGAATTTGATATCATTTGCAATAATATTTTGGACTTTGAACTCCCTCCTAAAGTGGAGAATGCATCTACTGTCTGGCACCGAATTGAGCTAAGAAATGCTCTTAATTTACTTGACAAGGAAAAATTTACCATCTCTGCCTCATTAAAGAATCTTCTCAAAGAAAATGATATGCTAGATCTAACAGAGGAATATCTTGGCATTACCTCTCATATCACACAGATTGATCAGAATAGCAAAGACCTTTTTGTGGCATATGATCTGCTAAGTAAACAGGCAGATATAGAGGGTATCAATCTCATCCCCCTGGTAACGTCACCTAAACCTTTACTTGCAATCAAAAACAAGAAATCTACTCCACTTAGATATTATCAGCTGAAGACGGAAATGCTGGATATGGAGATCCCTAAGAGTCTCGAGAAGAAGAAACTCAATCCTAAGGAGTTATACATCACCGCGAAGAGTGATCTGCAGGAACTGAAGTTATCTGATCCAAGTTTTAAATCTATGAATGATAGCGATTTGATTGTTATCCTGCCAACTGACCTCGTTTCTCTTGCAGTATTGGTCTATGCCGACGAGTTGGAAAAGCAGATCAAGAACATTCAAACTCCTTTGGTATTTCTCTGGCCATTTCCATCTGATTATGAACCAACAAAAACTGAATTGGAAATACTGACACAACTTGGCTATGGTGCCAATATTGATGATTTCGCTCATGAGCTGTCATTCATGACAGATTATGTGATCATCTCCAAGAAAGAAAAGGAGATGGTGAGTTCCCTTCGTGAACATGGATGTCACGTTCTGACAAGTGAACTCTTTGATGAAGAAGGTCAGACCCATGAGAACCTATTGAATACCATTCTCAGTGTTGGTGAAATGGAATCGCGAATTAATGGTGAATCCGAAGAGGAGACCCCTGTCGAAGAAGAACCCAGTGACGAAGTAGAAACAGCAGATGAACCTGAGAAAGAGGATGTTGAGGTTGAAGAGCAACCTATCTCTGGGAAGGCAATTTCACAGTTATCAGAGAGTCCAGAAGAAGCAGGTATAGAAAGTATCAAGGAAAATCTCAATCTTCCTGAGAATCAGAACAAGGATGATATTGAGGAAGTGCTTGAAGATCTATCCCAAATAGAATCAGAAGACAACCAAGAAATTCAGGATATAGAAACTCGAGAAGAGGAGGATACAGATATTAATACAGATACTCTAGCTGATGCTGATCCTAACTCAGTTTTCAAGACTGAGGAAGGTGAGGACTGGATCGACACTGTCAAACGTGCGATCGAGACCTCATTCGGGGAACATCATCTAGAAGCCGTAGAATGGCTGGTGGCACAAAGTACAAATGATTCGGATCAAGAAGTTCAAATCGCTGAACAGGCAATCACCGCATGGGTCGACTCTCGATCTGCACCAGACCGGAAACTAGGTGCTGAGATCATCTCAAGGCTTGCTAAGACACATCAGGAGACCTACGTTCAGATACTTCAGAGGCAAATGCTCCAGAGTGTTCGAGAAAAACATGAGGATAAACGACGTCAACTTGTCCCCCTATTCCATGTAATGCGAGATGTGGATATAAATCTCACAGAGCATCTCATCCGTGCAATTACTAAAGATCTTGGGATAATAGGTGGAGAAGATGAATTGGCAGTCATAGAGACTGCAAAGTTAACTCTGCTTCAGCTAGTGATTCAATCGAGGAGATTGACCCGAATATGTGTCCAGGAACTCCTGGTAATCTTAGACACAAGGACAGGGTTAGGTCCTGAGATATGGAATGTTCTGACTGCTTTTGATGCCGGAAGTATCTCCATCGAGCTTGTGACCAATTTCTCTATCACAAAAGCCGAGGAGATAATTAGGAGATCCAATCTTCTGAGGTTCACGGGTAGTTATTACTCAACCATTACCAAGGTCATTCAGGCCTGGAAAGACGGTGATAAAGCTGGCATCTCCGCAACCACAGGAACTATTCTTCCAGAAGAAACACTTCGAAAATTTGATCGACTTGAGCTTGCGAGAAAGCTGGATAAACTGAAAATGGTTCAGCTATCCACCTTGGCAGAATCCCTGGGTAAGGACGTTGAAACGGTAGAACGACTCATCACAGAGCTAATTGTCAATGATGAGCTCAAGGCTGAGCTCAAATTAGTTGACGATAAGATGTATCTTGTGTCCGAAGACGCTGAAAAATCAGGAAATTAAGTATCCCTTTTCCACAGTATTAAATACCGGTAGTCCCTAAAATTCTTGAATATTATGGGTAATTCTACACTTTCTAGAATTGGCGTTGGGATCTTAGTCCTATTCCTCATCACCTCCATTCAGGCAGCTCCTTCTACCAGTTGGGGTGTTAAGCAGGGTGATGTAGCCACATATTGGTTAGACAGCGTCTATTTCTCAGAGACCGGTGAGTCCAATCTTGCTGTCTTCCTTGGTGACAATAACCGTACACAATATCTTGTGATAACAGACATTGGTGTTTCCACACTGAATTACACTCTCGGGCTATTAAACGGCACAGAAATTCTCCCGGATCAGCAGGTCCGAATTGATGAGCTAGAAATTGAAGGGCAAGGGCAAAGTTTCCTTGTCCCCGGGGGAGATCTTCCTCTTGTTTTACCAGTTTCTGCTGGTGATCAGGGCAATTATTTCCAGTATCTCGCCTCTATTGCGGGTACTGCTAATTTCATTATTGCAGGTTTACTTGAAGGTGAAAATATTACAAATATCCTTGATCCCCAGATTGGGAGTCTTTATAGAAGTGGATGGTTGAATTTCACCGCCAGTTTGACAGTGAACTCATTGTCTGATATTTCCACCGATCTTCTTGGTATGAATATCACTGACGACATTGTCTTCAATTCTAATCAGACAATTAATTCTGTAAATTTGGACGTGCTTGTGGGTTATAATGCCACAGATGGTCTGCTGATGGAAGTGGATATCAATGCAGCTATTGATACCACTCAGGTTGTGGATCTTGAACTGGTCAATGAAACCATGACGTTCAATGCCACATTGTTGCGACAAAGTTACCAATCTATTCAGGATGTGATTTTAAGCAACTCAGAACTGATCAGTTCTCTGGCAGAAAACAATTTCCTGATTATGGGTCTTCTCCCTGCGTTTGTACTTTTGAGAAGGCGAAACTAGTCATTTCCACTTATCTCCGCAATTAAACGATCTAGCTCATCTGTACCTATTGTTTCACCCTTGACATTTTCATAGTAACTGTCTTCGTCCCCAATATCTTCTATTAGTTCGAAGTTTGTCTCTAGTAGAAAACTGTCCATTGAAGCCCCGAGATTCTCGATAATATATTCTGCTCGGACCATATTCTCCTTGGCCGACTGTGCTAC
>JAEOUB010000593.1 GCA_016839545.1 Candidatus Kariarchaeota archaeon
ATCAAAGAGTATGTGGCCTCAGTAGAGAAAACGGTGTTTATTTCCAGCCATATTTTGTCAGAGGAGCAGAAAACTTGTGAGCAGGTGACTATCATACGTGATGGTGAGATCATTGCATCAGGTAATGTCAAGGAGTTGCTGGCGTCACTCCCGCGAAAGGCGATTTTGAAGGTCAAGGAGGGAGTGGATGGTGAGAGCCTGGCACAATCAGTGGGGGCAACGTTACAGTCTCAGGCTGATGACGAGGTGATGGTGCTTTTCGAGAATGCCAAGGACTTCATGGGCAAGATAGCAAGCAATGATGATATACTGGACTTCACCATACCCTCTGCTGACCTGGAGGAGTACTTCATGGCGTACTACAAGTAGGAGTGATATGTATGTTAAATTTATCAATTACAGCAACTGAACTCCGTGAGCACAGGTCCTGGTTCACTGGCTGGTTGCTCTCAATCCTTGCCTTCACACTCATGATAGTGCTGATCTATCCAGGAGATGAGGCGATGAGGGAACTGTTGGAACTCTTTTCAGACCCATTGTATGAGGCATTCCTCGGTCAGATCGGTGGAGAGAATCCAAGCTACCGGCTCTGGCAATCCATGATGGGTGGCTTTCTGGGTCTGATTTTTGCTATTTTCGGAATATTAAGCGGTGTGCGGCTGGCCATGAAAGGCATAACTGATGACACCAGTGAGATTGTCAGTACCTATCCCTCTTCCAGGACAGAGTTCTTGCTCAGCAGAACCCTGTCGATTGTGATCTATGGGGCACTGCTGGTACTGGGATGGTTTGTACCCACTCTTATACCTATCAACGGAAATTACCTGGAATTTGACGTGGTTCTGACCCTGATGGGTTGGGCTTTCATTTTCCTTCTTGCCATGATAGCAATGGGTGTATTTCTGGGAAATGTTATCGGGTCGTCAGGAAGGGGTGCTCAAAATTCAATATTACTCGTTCTGGCGATGTTTGTCATGCAGGTCGTCGTCAGTCTGCAAAGTGAGAATCTGAGCAAAACTGAATTCTGGGAATATGAGAAGACAGAGACAATTGCAGGTTTGGGAGAAGTGACATCCACTGTTCCCTACACCCTGTTTGACCTGCTGACTGACGTCAATTTTGTCTACTGGTACAATCCCAGTGGATATTTACTCGGTACAGAAGTGGATATGAAGTATATCTGGCTGACAGTGATAGCATTTGCCCTGTTCATGCTCATGTCTGTTATCACCTATAACAGGAAAGATCTGATTGACGAGAGAGGTCTGTTCAATTTCAGATTATTCCGCAGGAGAAAATCACAGAAGAAATCTGAATCAACCAAGGAAAACGATGAGCAGTCTCATGTTAAACCAAAGAGATCAGTCAAGAAATCAATCTATGTGTTCTGGATACGACCACTGGAAAAACGACTGCCATTCACTGCAGATTTTGTCTATTCTGATCGACGGGCTATGTTGATCCTCGCCATCGCCACTGTCTTGTTCTGGCCTATGCAGTTGATGGCATATACAGGAGATGAGATTGCAGAGGGAGCTGCCTCATTTATAACCGGAGGAGGACTGTTCAATGTCTTCTTCTATGGGTATGACACCTCGGGACATCCACCCTTTGGATGGTGGCTTACCTCCCAGGCATTGGGTCTGCACTGGATGCTTCTTCTGCCTTTGGTACTTCGTTGGATACGGTCTGTACCTTCAAGAGATGGGGAGGATGGAACAGGGGATCTTATTGGAAGTCTTCCGGTCAGAAAGAGACAGATAGTCTATCAGAGGTTATTTGCTGTATTTCTCGAGATGATCTGGATATCTCTGTGGTTTATCATCTGGTATCTGGTGTCAGTAGCATTTATTGAATCACGGGTAGGGAGTGTAGTGACAGCCGCTGACCCAGCAAATGGTGTAGAAGAGTTGCTCTTCAATTTCAACAATCCGTTTGACACTCTCTGGGTAATTATCGCAGTCCTTTTCCAAATACCATTCTACATGTTCCTGGTGTCAATTGGAGTACTGATCAATCTCGCTCTCAAGGAAAGAGGATTGACCTATGGTAAGGCAATCATCTACGTGCTTGTGCTGATGTTTGTCATCGGTTTCTCCATTGGTAACCCAGGTCTCTACTGGATTACCGGCATATTCGGGATGTATAACCCCATCTATATTGCATTTGAGCAATCGATTGATGTGGCGAATTACGGGATATTGATTATCACTGCATTGGCGGTAGTGTCCTTGTTTGCAATCAAATTCTTTACTAAAAACTTCTCCTGGCTCAGGCAGGATGTCAAAGAGTTCTATGACCAGGATTAGTGGCTCTGTGGCTTTCTAACCCTCATAAACAGGTATCTCATACCAAATTCCAAGAAATTCTTCTCATTCCAGGTTGCATACAATCGTTTTAGATAATCAAGGTGGGTATCAACACTGAAATTATCCACAGTCCACGGTATAGCTTGAAGATAGGAGATCAGGGTCTCAATGGACCATGTACTTCCACCTTGGGTCACTGCAACGAAAATGGAACTGGTATTATTTTAATAGTATTTTCAACCCATACAAGATCAATGGTTTTTGATATGTTTTACGACCATCTCAGCCATCATCCCCGCAGTTCGTGAATTGATATGGATATTGTCAACTGTGAATTTGAGATGCCGTTTCCTGCCTATGGTATCCCAGCTCTGCATCAGCACCCTTCTCCGAACCGTCATTCCCGTAAGCATCATCATCATATCCTTGTCTGCCGGAGGCGCCTGAGGATCGGTTCCCTCCTTTTTCAGGAGATCTTCAATTGTCTCGAATATGGGCAGATAGTCTACACTTAGGTCAATTGCTGCCTTCTTGATGATTTCAGAATAATCACGTGTCACACCAAATTCATCAGAATCCACCCACTCGGAGTAAGGGATCAGTGAGAAGACTGCCACACTGGCACCACTGTCCTTGAATTTTGTTAGAAGCTCACGTAATTCTGAGTCGAATGCCTCTGCAGACCAGTCTTCCTGACCTGAACTATTGTAGCGTGATTGGTTTCGCTCTAGACTACCCATGGCATTGTTATTGCCGATCATCAGGGTGACCACAGATGGTTTGCATTCCAGCATCTCGTCCATACGAGCCAGGACATCAGTTGTGGTATTACCATTGATACCTCCATTGACATACTGGTAGGTTTCGCCCAGCTTCTCCTCAACCAGTAACGTCCAGTTGGGCTGTACATTACCATGGGTGATACTGTCTCCGGCAAAAAGGACCACAGGACGATCATCAGGGTTTGATTTGAGAAATGCCTCAGGATTGTTTTTAGGCTTCTGGCCGATGGAAACGATACCGTAGACCATCAGAACCAGGATAAGACCCAGAACAATGAGTACACCTAGAAGTATGGGATTCATGGTCTGCAGTTCAGTGGTTGACATTTAAGTTTACTGTGAGTGGCACTCTATGTCAGTTCGATAATCTAGAGTTCTACAATACCCAGCCTGTAGCGGAGAAGTCATGACCTTTGGAATACTGGTTGAGAACAGCTGTGTGATAATTCTGTGGCTGAATTGTTGAATTCGTCACCCAATCCGGCTGCGGTGACCTTATAATTTGCCTGTGGAAGCGCATTGCATGCAGGATAGGATACGCCATTTCATCTATTCCTTCTTTGTGGACAATAGCTATGCTCCACCCATGGAGAAGATTGCAGTCGAGTTTGATATCAGCCCTGAAGAAACGGAGGAGCATCTTCGTCAGCTACAGGAGGATCATCTTGTGGTCCTACAGCCTGACACCTCGCGTATCCTGTTTGTCAACCCTCTATCAAGTGTGGCCACCAATTTCAAAGTGAAGGACCTGGATACCAACAGGGGATACTTCGCCAATTGTGGCTGGGATGCTGTTGCCATCCATTTTATGATCAAACATCCCATCCAGATCGAGACCAACTGTCCGCAGACCCTGGAGCCGATTACCCTGCGGGTTGAAAATGGCAGGATCACCGAGCGATCACATCCCGGTGCACTGGTCTACCTGACGATGCCAGCACGAAAGTGGTGGGACAATGTGATCGAGACCTGTGGCAGACATATGATGCTGTACAGCTCGAAAGAAGCTGCAGAGGAGTATGCGAAAGCACAGGGGCTGGAAGGCTATGGGCTCTCCGATGACCAGCTCTACGGGCTCTGCTCCTTTCTTTACGATGACAAGCTGGATCTAGATTATAGGAGACCTACAAAAGAGGAGACAGTGGCAACCTTTGAGCGGCTGGGACTGACAGGTGACTTCTGGCAGACCTAGATATTGGGCTACTACATAACAGAGAAGTACATTTCGATGAGTATCAAATCTATTCGATATAGTGTGGAAATTTTTTTCCAGCACATTTCTATTAGGTTTATTCTTTAAGGATCCGCAGGTATTCCTTCCATGGACCCACATCACTGAATTTTGTTGAGATAACACGGTTGATCTGATTGAGATGGCTCAGGTCATGTTCCACCCAGGTGTTGAGCAACCATTGCAGGGTCACCTCTCCCAGCGAGGGGTGAATCCCCTTCCACTCAAGATGATGCTCCTCCAGCCCGAAATTGACCAGGGTTTCCATGCTCTGGTTTCGTCGTACAAAGAAGAGATCCACCAGCTCAACAATGGTATTCTCAACAATCAATCGGTCTCCTGCAAAGCGATCAAAAGGGACGAAAGTTGGAGGATCATTTGCCGAGGGATCCTGGCCGAGGATAAGCTGGATACGCGGAATCCAATCATCGACCTCGCCATGGATAAGATGGGCCATGATATCGATAAATGAGAAGGTATCAGGTTCCACCCTGTACGTCAAGAATTCCGAGCCCTTGAGTGCTGAGTGAATGGCACCGATGCGATGTGGAGTACTCCTGAGAATGGTGAGATAGGGGGTGAGGTCAAGTTCAGCCATATGGTACGATAAATTGAAACTGACTTAAGCCCCGTGGTTTCCTTGGCAATGAATTGTGAAACCTTGTACAATCTAATCTCTAGAGGTCAAACAGTTCTTGCCAGTCTGGCAGGTACTGACCCTTGGTCATGCTGGGATGGATATACATCAGGAACTCGTAGAGCTGCAGGGCATCGAGATCGTTGGCATTGATGGCATCAACATGCTGTTCTAACCACGCCACTATGGCATCATGTGCCTGTTTGCGTGCATCATTCATTGCTTTGAGCATCATCTCCAGTTTTGTATCTGAGCTCTGGGGGCTAATGGCTTTGGCTGACTTGCGTACAAAGTCGTTGAAGTCATCAAGCTTGTCCTCGTCCTGTGAGTCTGCAATAAATGCCCGTGCAGTCCGTGCATAGTACGTGACGTATCGCTTGCCCTCGAGTACAGAAGCGACCTCTGCTATGAGACCGAGATCAACCAGCACATCACGATGGTGATAGAGTGCCGTCTTCTTGACCTTCTTACCATCAGGCAATGCTTGCAACTGTGGCTGCAGCTTCTCCTCGGTGTTGAGTCCATTGATGGCATCTACAATCTCGACAATATTGAGGACATACCTGCGTCGGCCTGCATCTTCATCATAGATCCCCTTTCTCAGGACATAGACCATGGCATTGCGGATCACGTGATCTCCAATTGCCATGTAGGTCTCTGGAGAGATCATCTTGACCACCGGAATGGCATCTCCCAGCTGGAAAAAATCAGGGTCCTGTGATTCCTGTACGGTCATTCCAAGATTCAATTCATTGGGGATCGTCTTAAAGCTATCTGTTCAAAGACAATTGAATAGTTTAATTTGGGTGACATAACTTGTCCTGAGCCAAGGAAGGAAAAGTCTTATATACTGTTCAACCATACTTGAATAGTAAAACCGATGTGCTGTTCAAATCAAATTGAATAGTAAAACATGCAGGTGCTTATTATGACAGACGACCAATCCCCCCAAAATTCTGAGACCTCCCAGGTTTCAATCCCTCATGCTGATGCCTCCAGCCTGCGACAGTACTGGATGTTCTTCTCCGGGCAGCTTCTTTCCCTGTTCGGCTCATCCGTGGTGCAGTTTGCAATCATCTGGTGGCTGACTATTACGGCCTCACAGGACTTTCCTGGAAAAGAGGCAACCATCCTCGCCCTGGCATCCATTGCCGGGTTTGCACCCTTTGTTCTCACCTCCCTGTTTGCAGGAGTTCTGGTGGATCGGTGGAACCGCAAGTGGGTGCTGGGAGTGGCAGATTATGTACAGGCAGCCGTTACCGGAGTTCTTCTGGTGACCTTCTGGCTGGGATATGCCTCCATTCCTGTGGTCTTGGTCATTCTTGCCATCCGTGCAATTGCCCAAGGGTTTCATAGCCCAGCTACGCAGGCAATTATTCCATTGATGGTGCCACGCGAGCAGTACCAAATTGTAACCAGCTACAATTACCTGTTCAATTCGGCCATCTTTCTTGTCGGTCCCATGGTAGGTGCCGTTCTTGTGGAATGGGTTGGCGTGGATAATCTTGCCACCATCCTCTGGGTTGACATGATCAGCTTTCTCATGGCTGTCATTCCCCTGGCACTGATCACTATCCCCGATATCACCAAGGAGAAGCGTGAGGCCAAGGAGAAGACCAGTTTTCGACAGGAGTTCAAAGAGGGTATCTCTTTCATTGTGAAGGCCAAGGGTCTTTTACCTCTGCTCCTGACATTCACGCTGATCAACATTTTAGTTACGCCGGTAATGATGCTCATGCCGCTGGTGGCAGTTGCAGATAACCTGCTTGCAGGAACCGCAACCACGCTGGCTATTATCATGATCTCCAATCAGGGAGGAACATTCTCAGGTTCATTCCTGCTTACCCGTTTCAAGCCTTTCAAACAGAATGTCAGGGGTGTGGCTATAGGCCAGTTTGCCATCTACCTGGGAGTGCTGGGAATGGCAGTGGGTGCCATGCTGGGTAACCTGTGGATAGTGGCTGCATTTGCTTTTGTCGACGGATTGGGTATGCCCATCGCAAATATTCATAGCCAAAATGTGTGGCTTTCAGTTGTTCCTCCTGAACTTCAGGGGCGTGTGATGTCAGTTCGACAGGCAATTGCATGGATCATGATACCTGTGGCTCAATTCGCAGGTGGTATCCTTGCTGACCGGTTTGGTATTCTTACTGTCTACTATGGCGGTGCAGCTATTGGTCTGGTGGCACTGACCCTGGCATGGTATCTCACCTCATTCCCACGAGTGGAAGCCATCCTGGGTCTGGATGTCGAGCCAGTCGTCCCCTCTATTGAAATGGCAGAACCGGTAGTCACCACTGATACCTAGAAATCCTCAATATATCTTTTCAGAGCTCTCAGTCTCATCTTCATCTCATATGACAGAACCCACTTGATGACAAAATATACAGGTTTGAAATACGACCTCGGTTCGAACTTGTAGCCAAATATGATCCTGGTTGTTGTATCATCCACGACCTCGAAATTCCAGTAACCTGAGAATTTGGAGAACAATCTAGACGATGAGATCATCTTCATGGCTACCTGCTCAGGCTCCCTGTAGTTGACATACTCCACAGTCATTGTCATTCTCTGTTTGGAGACCACAGATACCTGAAAGCCCTTGGCCAGTCCAATATCGGGGGTGTGAATGGTGTATTCCCTGATAAAGGGATCCCACTCCCCACGCCTGGAGTAATCCTGTGCTACGGCAAATGCGGTGTCGATATCACCGTTCACAACAAGCTCGTGTCTGACTGAGTACACAGCTAGATATCTCACTGTTGATGTATAAATGACGGGATCGGGGGGCAACAGTCGGGTATCAGGATACCTGTCTGTTGAGCAGGTAGAGACCAGGTTGATAGCAGTAGGAGCACATGCGGTTGGCACGGTTTGCATCGTTCAGACAGTTGATGTGAGTCTTTGATTTGCAGCTGCGACAGTAGCCATGGGCTTCATCACCAACAACCTCATCACACGAGGGACAGGCAGTGCTTGGTGGAAACTCCACAGGTGTAAGTGCTGGCGAATTACATACAGGACAGTGGGTGTTGATGCCCTCCACACAGCTGAGATGAAAATCGTTGGCACAAGCAGGGCAGATCAGGATGTCCTCACACAGTATTGACTCGACTTTGAAACAGATCTCACAGTATACCTCTTTTATCATATTTTACCTTCCCGGGGGTTGAAACCTATGTATAGATAGTTTTCAAAGGAATATGGGGGATAATTACATATAAGGACAACCTATATGTTATCTATATTTCGAATGAATGAAACTGAGGGATCCAAAGTGTTTTTCAAGGTTCGGAGGGAAAATGAGTCAACCC
>JAEOUB010000594.1 GCA_016839545.1 Candidatus Kariarchaeota archaeon
ATAGATAGACCACAGGAAGGGCAATTCTCCTTGGTGAAATTCTCCGGGAGAAGAGAGCCACATGAATGACAGCTGCGGAATTTGGACACATTCACTGAGTCTTGAAATGTTATTAGAATGCTTTGAGAATGGTATAGTGGGGTGTTAAGGCTCAAGGAGAAGAGACTGTTTTCAATACCAATGGATATGTATCACCTCACAATATTCAGGGTATGAGCTTTGCTGACGAACTCAAGGAGCTTCTCCCTGAAACGGAAGGTTTCCCTACTGGTGATGGTGTCAAATTGATTAGAGGGAAGACATTGACCAAGACCCCTCAATGGTTGAAAGCCATTCTCCTGGTTGATACCGGTGGAAAAGAGCAGATCAGACTCTATGGATGGCAACTTATCAAAGGCGAGTACAAGGTAAGGCAGAAATTCAATATCTCACATGGATATTCTGCAGAAGTTGCCGAGATCCTGATGGCATTCTACACTGCCAATGCCTAGAACAACAAAGTACCGAGATAGACGAGATAGAAACCAGGGAGCTGCACAACGTGAAACAGATCATTATGATTGAAGTGCTTGTGGAGAGTAAAACCACTTGCCTGGATGCCTGAGGCCAAAAAGGTAACAAGAATACCAGAAATGATCCAGATACTGCTGGGATCTCCAAATTGCACTAATGAGTACACTTTGAAAAAGAGGCCCAATATCATGAAAGTTGCGTAATTGATGATGACATATCTAAACTCGGTATGAGACCACATCCACCAGATATACACCAGAATCTGGAGTGATCCGACAGTAATGAACAGGGATCGGATGAAGGATGAAGGTAAACTGGAAAGAAGCAAGCCAAGGAAGAGCAGGAAAGCTGCCAGCCCAATAGTATAGGTGGTCACCTTCCAGATACGATCATTCCAATCAGGACCCAGCGGGATTTTGAATCCATGACTGGTACCACCCAGAAATGCACCAATACCAGTCAGAAAAAACGATAGCACAACAAAGAGCGATGCACCATCTGTAGGAAGCATGAGTATAGCCAGTACGACTACCAGGATGGTAATCAGGTAATCTGTGATCATGGTCATAGGTTCCGTGATTTCCACAGGATAAGGACCCGGTATGACTTG
The DNA here is from genome assembly GCA_016839545.1 of Candidatus Kariarchaeota archaeon. Classification (GTDB taxonomy): domain Archaea; phylum Asgardarchaeota; class Heimdallarchaeia; order Heimdallarchaeales; family Kariarchaeaceae; genus Kariarchaeum. The sequence goes on from JAEOUB010000594.1 coordinate 1,124, forward strand.
ATAAGACTATCTACGCATTGAAGGATAGTGTCATTGCCAGCATCCAGTTGATCAATCCTGAGACTATCACTGCCTGAGCGAATGCAGAGATCCTGGAAGATCGCATCAACATGGTCAGCAGTGAGATCACAACCATCACAGGAAGAAATCCGACGACAAAAAATGCCAGAAATCCTACAATACCAGGGAGTAGAGTGACCTGAAAGACAATTATGGGTACATAATGAATTAGCAGAAAGATGACAAAGGGCCAGATCCTGCAGAGTGCCTCAACTACAAAGGTTCTTGGTGAAGACTCCTGCCCTCTCATCGCGGTGATCTCCATGGTGAAGAAGATGGTTCCTGGGATGTAGAGAGTCAGAAAGAGTAGTAATCTCCTGAGATTTAGTGCACCCAGAAACGGAATGACATAGCGAAAATCCCATGTGAAGAACATGAGAAGAACCTGAACGAGTCCTATGAAAGCAAATAGAATTATGTGGGCAATCAGCCATTCCCGGGAGGGTATGAATGCAGACCTGATGTCCTTTGAGCGTCTCGCAAAGAGCACAAAGCCGAGTGCATACCATACCAGGAAGATGAATTGAAAGCCAAAGATGACCCCAAAAGGAAGGCCAACCATGAAAGCCAGGAACATGGATAGTCCATGACCCAAGGGTCTGAAATCGCCATCCTCCTCGGTATTTCCTCTCAGGATCATGAATGTGGCAGGAATGAGCAGAAGCAGGAAGAAACCTGCAAGGTATGAGAGAATTTGATCCAGTACAAACTGAAATCCATTAACCTGAAGCAAGGGATCACTCTCCTGCAGTGTAGAGTCAACCATCGATAACAGTAACCATTGGATGGACCGTTCCACGAGACCAGGATTGATAATTTCAAGCAAGTGGTCAGTCCCTGTCACCAATAATTCACGTGCAGTACCATCTGAGAAAGAACCATACAGAGTATTGATCTCTGCAGTTTCATCAACGAGGGTATCAAAACTCTGGAGTGCATCATCCACGGTGAAGAGCTCATCATACTCACCGATACCCATGAACAGGTTTGCAGGGAAACTTGAATTGGCATTGTACTGATCCACATTTCCCAGTGAATTGCCCAGGAGAACAGTGGATTGAATATCACCTAGAAAAGCAGAAGTCGAGATTGCGGTACCGGCACCCATGGAGTGACCTAGCAGACCAATACGACCGGGATCTACTCCCGGTAGAGATCGGAGGTAGTTGACGACCTCAACACCATCATCTCGTAGACTAGTATTGCCATCTTCTCGTAGATTGCCACTGGATAGCCCATGTCCCTGTTGATCTACAGTTATTACTACAAATCCTTTGCGTGCAATTCCCTCGGTAAACGGCCGCATCATCTCCTTGGAAGCAGTGAAACCATGAAATACAGCTACGCCTGGCAAATCACTAGTATCAGTGGTCCCTTCTGGATAGGAATGAAGAGCAGATAATACCCTACCATTGGCCTCGATTGTGATATCCTCCACCACAATCCCGTTCCCAGAACGGGCCTCGGTGATACCGATCAATAATCCTGAGATAACAATGAGTCCTATGATAAGATAACCTGATTTCATGGCTGAGTGAATGAGATTCAGGTTTTAATTCTTCCCAAACAGGTGAAATCAATTGGTAGACAAAACTTGTTGAGGTCAAGTAAAAGCGTTATATTGTACTGATGGGAAGTTTGTCCATGGTCGTCCTGCTGACAGGTGCTACAGGGTTTCTCGGGAAACATATCATGCATGAACTTGCTGAATTTGATCTGAGAATTATCTCCCGAACTGCAAAAATAGAGGGCGTAGAGGTAGTCAATGCGGATATCACCAAAGGAGTGCCATCAGATGCTTTCGAAGATGTTGAGGCAGTGATACACACTGCAGCAAAAGTGGACAACTGGCCTCTTGACCTGTATGCTGGGTATTACCAGACTAATGTTGAGGCGACAGAGAACCTGGTCAAACAGGCACTGGCATTTGATATTGACAGGATCATCTATACCTCAAGCTATTTTGCCCTGGGATCCACAGGTGAGCTGGTTGCAGATGAGAACTGGGACAATCCAGACGATTTCCATCATCCCTACACCAAATCGAAATACCTTGCAGGTAAGCGGATTGACCCCCTTATGGAACGGTATCCAGATAGGATCACACAACTCCTTCCAACAGTAGGGCTGGGAGCAGGAATTGATAATGTGGTCATCCATACACTGATTGATTACATCAATGGCAGGCTACCTGGGATCCCAGGAGGAGGCAATACGAGCATGAATTTTGTTGATGCTCGTGATGTTGCCATAGCCCATCGACTGGCACTTGATGGACCGACAGGTAAATACATTATAGGAGCACATAATCGAACCTTGGCAGAGTTCATGGGCATGTTTGCAGAGAGACTGGATATTGCACCGCCCAGATCACTTCCTTTCTGGATGGCCAAAGTCTATGCGAAAATGCTTCACCTGACCCGGTCACCACGGCTGACCACAGCAGATATCGCAGTATCTCAGAGAAATTGGCAGTACCATTCCGATAAGGCAAAGGCACTGGGGTATCATCCAAGAGGATTAGACGAGCTGGTGGAGACACTTCTGAAAACTATGGTGGATGAGAAGAAATTGAGTACAAAAGGGATGAAGCGAGTGGAAACCTATCTTTCTAGATCATAGATGAGAGGTCAAGTGCCTCATCAATCTTATCCTTGGGAATATAATCACTAGCTTCCAAGATCTCTCTGATAGTTTTACCCTCTTTGAATGCGGTTTTTGCAATGGTGGCAGCGGTATCATAGCCCACATAAGGTGTCAGTGCTGTTGCCAGCATGAGTGACTGCTCTACAAGAGTGGCAATCCTGCCCTCGTTGGCCTTCAGACCATCGAGTGCCTTCTCTGAGAAGGAGACCATGCCGTTAGACAATATTGTGATTGACTCCAGCACATTGGAAATCATCATGGGTTTCATCAAGTTAAGCTCAAGATAGCTCCACTGACCTCCTGAGGCCACTGCAGCATCATTACCGATGACCTGTGCACCGACCTGAACAAGCATCTCGTTCTGGGTGGGATTAATCTTCCCAGGCATGATTGACGATCCAGGTTCATTTGCGGGTAGCTCCAGTTCTCCAAGACCACAACGTGGCCCAGATGCCAGCCAGCGGATGTCATTGGCGATTTTCATTACAGAAAGTGCCAGAGTACGTAGAGCACCAGAAACAGATACGATGGCATCCTTGGCACCGATCAGTGCGAATTTGTTGCCATCAGACCGGAAGGCAATATTGAGACGCTCCGACAGGATCTGGCAGACCCGCTCAGATAGCTGTGGATGGGCATTTAACCCTGTACCAACAGCAGTTCCACCAATTGCAAGCTGATGGAGTTGCTTCGAAGTACTGACAATATGCTCACGAGCGGCTTGAAGTTGAAAGACATAGCCAGAGAATTCCTGACCCAGTGTGAGTGGAACTGCATCCTGGAGATGAGTGCGTCCTATCTTGATGATGGAGGAGAATTCCAGCTCTTTTCTTTTGAGAGATGCAATCATAGTGTCCAGTGCAGGAAGCAGCTTGGAATGGATCTCGGTAAGTGCAGAGACATGCATGGATGTGGGAATGGTATCATTGGATGACTGCCCCTTGTTGACATGATCGTTGGGGTGAACTGGCTTTTTGGATCCAACCTCGCCTCCCATAATCTGTATAGCACGGTTGGACAGTACCTCATTTACATTCATATTGGTCTGAGTGCCACTCCCGGTCTGGAAGATATCCAGTGGGAACATGTCCAGCCACTGACCACCCACAACCTCGTCAGCGGCTTGCACAATGGCATCAGCAACTGGGCCATCAAGTACACCAAATTCCTTGTTTGCCAGAGCACAGGCTCTCTTGAGCTCTACGTGTGCCTTGATAAATGCGGCGGGAAACTTGCGGGATGATATCTGGAAATTCTGCTTTGACCGCTCTGTCTGAGCCCCCCACATATCAGTGGTGGCGACCTCAACAGGTCCGATGGAATCGGTTTCAGTTCGATACTCTGTCATTAGTGTCTACCTTGGCAATCCCAATATAAAGAAGATGACTTCTTCTAGCTCATCATCAGGGTAGAGGAAAAATCTTAAGCATTTGTATCACCAGCCCATTTGATCTGAGATGATCTCCGCGATACCAAGCTTTTTTGTAGCAAAACACATCTATAGAATAGTATGAAAAACCCGTTTGATATCCTGCAGGGTGATGAGCAATCCAAGGAGATGCTTATTGAGATCCTGCATACCAAGGGAGAGAAACAGACGGGTCTCAAGGAATTCATTGCTGACCTTGAGGAGGCTGGAGATGCCAAGGGCAATTTCTGGGTGGCAGTCGATACGGATGATAATCCCAGGGGAGCTCTGACAGTACGCTACCTGGAGGATGAGCAGATGTCCTACTTGCGATCCATCTGGACCCGAGTGTTGCGAACCGAGGACCAGTTTATTGCGTCCCGTGCCCTGCTTGATGCCTGGATGCGTGATACATCGTTTGATGTCAAGATCTACCAGGCAGACCTGCCGCTCTACTCGCCGATGACAGAGAATATCCAGCGTGTGGGGTTCCGAAAGGAGAGGATTCTGATAGCCCATTACGATGTAGAGACGGATTGGGCGGATTCAGAACTGCCGCCAGGCTACCTCATGCGAGGAGTGGAAGAGGAGGAGATGCCGTGGATCTACCATAACCTGGTGGAACCTGATCTCGATCCCTCGTCACCCATCTACTTGACAGAAAAGGGCTTTCTATCATTCGTATCCCGAGTACCCAAAGAGGCTATGGAAAGCTGGGTAGTCGTTGAGAATGAAGAGGGGCACCGGGTGGGATTTGCCATATCTTTTATCAACGCAGTTAGAGACAGAGATGGAGAGATCAGACAGGCAGTGATGTTTGGACCTCACTCTACCGAGGCCGAGGTACAGACCGCCATTATCAAGGAAATGATGACCTACTGGAAATCCAAAGGTATGGACGATCTGCGTATCGTACGTTCTGCAGAATTCTATCCCAGCGTGAAAAAAGCAATTGAGCCTGAGCTGGTCAGTTCAACCGTACGTTTCACTCTCAAGAAGTAAGGACATGATTTACTGCACCTGCCCAAAAATTATGTGTTTGTGTGTCGTATGCTATGCAAATATCGTCAAGGTTTTTATGTAATCACGTGTGAAATACTGTTGTATGGGACTAATGCGTGTCTTCTCTCGCTCTATTAGATTCACTTTCAGGTCTAAGCGCAGGTTCTTGGTTTTCATGGTGATTTTTGCCATTATCTCAACGCTCATTGCGCTCAATATCAACTCACTCGACACGCTAACTACCGATGATCTGTTGGAGCAAAAAGGCGTAACTATACAGAAAATCGAGAACATAGATATTGCCTACCCAGAAGCTCGAGCGCTGTATGATGAGATCTTACAACTCGATGCAGATACAACTGATTTCAACATAGAAGCATCTACAATATTTCGATATGCAGATGTTGATGATGGGTTCCGGATCCATTCCTTAGATATTACAAATCCCTGGATCTCGGATTTCTTAAATCCAGCCTTCATTGTAGAAGGACGATACCCCTCAGGAACTAATGAAATCATCATTCCTGATGGGACTTCTCGAACACAGCAGCTAAATCTACCCGGTACGTTCACCATCGATAGTGAACTTGCAATCGGTCAGACTCTAGTCCTAGGAAATGGTCAGGAAGAGATTGAGCTGCATGTCGTCGGCAAATTCGATGATACTGAATATGATATCACAAACCAGGACAACGACCTTTGGATGTTTATGGATGACGCATTGTTTGATGATCTTCTCTCTCACTATGATATTGTAGAGAATGATGTGCTTGTGTATGGAGAATCCTTTGTTGTGGAAGGTCTAATTCTCAGACCTGAGACCTATGCGGCTGCTAATGCCCTTAAAGACGAGGTTGAGGCTCTGCTCGTTGGAACCGAGACAATCTATGGTG
>JAEOUB010000595.1 GCA_016839545.1 Candidatus Kariarchaeota archaeon
AACATTTATTCTTCTTGCGATTCCTTTGGCACTGCTCCTATTCGCCTTTGTTCTCAGGGGCAGAGAAGTAGAAAACTGGGTTATTCGAAAATATGTCCATTCTGTGGGATTGTTTGCAGCTGGCCTGTATGGAGCATTCATCGAAAGCTTGATTGAAATACTGGTGCTTGCCGCACTCCTAATAGTATTCGGTCTGCTTCTCTCATTGCCTCCGATTTATTTCATTCAGGAGTTAACATCAATGGCTACGAGAGATGGTGAATCTCAGATACTGGTAACAGTTAATGGATTCTCTACCTTCTTCGGTGTGGTTATCTTGGTAGCTGTGTTCTTCGACATTAAATGGATTTTCCTGGCTTCGGTGTATTCTGTTGCACTAGGTGATGGGTTAGGTGAATTCATCGGAAAACCATATGGTCGCCATAAGTACAAGATTTTCTCAAACAAATCAATTGAAGGATCACTTGGGGTTCTATTAGGTAGCATTCTGGGAGGATTGTTCTCTTTATTAATCTTCAATGTCTTCACACCGCAGTATTTTGGATTGATAATTCTGGCCTCATTCGTGGTAACTATTGTTGAAGCCTTCTCAGTACTATTCCTTGACAATTTGCTCATGCCAGTGACTTATGCATTTGTACTTTGGACTTTTACACGGTAATGAAATTAGTATTTTATACTTTTAAGGCTGAACAAATTTGAGGTCCTCATGTTTTGGAAATTGCGTAGAAGTGGTGAGAGTCAAGAGGTCGAGGACACTCAACAATTGATGGAAATACCTTCATTTGATGATCTTGAGAAATGGGTTATTAATTTAATAGTGAAATTGAAATTGAAACCAGGAGATTTCACATTTCTACCTGCATATGGTGGCGTTCTGTTGTTTGTCAGGGGTGAAGGTATTACCTGGTTACCATACTCAGAGGTAAAAACAGCACTTGGTGAAGTTGACTCCTCAAAACTCGCTAGTGACACTGCTACAGTTGGTACTCTCGCTGTGGCTGCAGGAGCACATGCTGCACTTCTCCCGGTTCTACTTGCTCAACGACTCATCAAAGGATCCTACAGAGTGATCGCTCGTCCTAGCCCGAAACAGTCTATGAGTTTCCTGTTCTCGCTGATTGATAGGGTAGTAATAGAAGAGAGAAGACTTCGAGAGACGTTGCTGAATACCTTTGAAACCACACCTCATACCTCTGAGAAGCCGCAAAGCTACAGCACCTATGTCATCAAGATAGAACGCCATTTGTTTGACAAAAACGAAGAGGGTCCCGCATTGAAATTTTTCAAGGGATTGATTGCATTCATCTCAGGCTCAAAAGAGCCAATATTTGCGATACCCCCCCAATCTGACGTTGACAAATTCGCAAGTATTCTTGAGAACCATGGGGTTGATGTCGTTTGGGTCAGAAAAAACAGTTCTGAAACATCTGAACCAGATGATGACTCAGGATCTGATTCTATCTGAACCCAATTATGAGATCTACCTGTTTCCAAAATGATGGATTACTACTAAAATTATCAAGTACAACATCTATTAGGGAAATATCACCCCGTAATTGATCTGCAAATGTCGTGGGCCATGCGGCAATGATATGGACTCCACCTTCAATCAGGCTTCCCAGGAGTAAACCCACTCTCTGTGAGTTTTCCTGAACAATCCCCAGCAAGCACCAAATTGCCATACCTGTCATATCCTTGCCAGTGTCAGAATATATTTTCTTGAGATTACGGAAGACAGAATAATTCTCAAAGGAACGGGTGTTTTTGATTATGTCATCTAAGAACTGCCTCTCAATTGTCGGCTCGCCAAGGATGTTACTAGTATCTATAAACTCAAGCTCGAGATCATCATCCTCTGTAGGATCAGCCCCATCAAGAATAACCTTCCAGCCGAGTTCCATTGACTACAACTCGATTCCTTTGCTTTTATCCATTTGTGCAAGATCATATAATTTTGTAGAACTTGAAGGGTTCGCGAAAATGAATACCTAAAATGACTGTTAAATACAGTAGGGAGAGAGAGCGGTAGGAGTATCCTGATGTCGACTAAGCAAGGCATACAAAATTTCAATGAGATGGAAGATAAGGACAAAGCCTATTTGGTAAAACTCCTCACCATTTTAGTTATGGCATTTTTCACTGGGATACTCACAGGCAGTATCTATCCTGAAACGGGCAATATTGGTCGTCTCGGAATTCTCATCTTTCTTGCAGCATCAGTAGGTTCTTCATTTTTCGTTAAATCAAAGTATGACCTCTCTGAGATGTCAGATGTACAAATCCTCCGTCACGGAGTAATTGTGACTTTTCTAACCTACATCTTCTTCTGGGTAACCATATTCCAATTTGTATACTTCTGAGTTATGGAACCGTTGCTGAAAGAACCAAGCCATTAGGAAGGGTAGCTGTTATCAGAACAGTGGGTATCTCTGTGTGGGTGTAACTGCCATTCCCCAAATCAACGACGGAACCAACATTGAAACTTGCGCCTGCCACATAGTTCTGTATACCATTGACGGTCTGTAGTATTGTCAGTGGAGATTGGACATCCATTGTATAATTGATATCTATGGTAATTGTTTGAGATATCGATGTTGAAGCGGAGCTCAATAATACTGAGAATGAAGCAGAAATGGAAACCGAAATGGATTGAGCGGCTCCACCTCCGACAATCACGACGGTAGCTCCAGTAGGGATTGTAATTGAATTTGCTATGCCTCTTGTTGTCAGATAGTCTCCAAGGTTGGAAATGGGTTGGCTAATATCCTTTGCACCGGCGGTGGGGTCAGCAACAAGTTGAAGATCCATTATTTCTGTAATTGACTTGATAGTGAGATCCCATGATTCAAGAATTATTTCAGAGTCTGGAGCAGGTTCAAGAAAATCTGCTTTCTGTACATCGAGAAGAACGGTGGTTATCCCTATCATAAATGAAACCACAAGAATAGTCAAAATAAGAAAAATCTGACCTTTGCGCTTCATCCGCTCACCTCATACCACATCTGAATCTGGACAGTATACTGGTCAAATAGACCATCATATCCCGGACAGTAATGTTCTACAGTGACAATTTCAGAACCACCAGGCAAACTCTGTTCCAAGTTCAAGACATCAATCCGATCCCAAGTTGCGGCAGATGGATTATATCTCTCAACTAAAATCTTGAAATTTGCAAGTGGAGGAAG
>JAEOUB010000596.1 GCA_016839545.1 Candidatus Kariarchaeota archaeon
CAGTCCCGGGGTATGTGATAGCACATGCCTGGGTGTGATATGGTCGGCATACGGAAGGTGATCATAATGTGGCACTCGTGTCTGTTGCATGATTGGTGTATCTAGATTGAGTATCTCTTCCTCCACCAGCCTAAGACAGACAAAGGCAAAAAGAGGCTTTGTGAGAGAGGCACCATAGCAGTAGGTATCATCGTTGAGTACACTCTCGCCTTTGCTAACACCCAGCTGGTAGGTAGCAAACTGATCTCCATTTCTAACTGCCAGTGACACTCCAGGCACATTGGTGTCCTCAAGCAGTAGTGTCACCTTCTGAGAGAACTCCTCTTCACTAATTGAGCTAAACAGGGAACCCAGCACAGCCTCATTCAACTTTGGGTATTAATGACTGTTATCCCAGATAAACATACGATTAACTCAAACCTGAACATTCTTGAAATGATGGAAATTATATGATACATGGAGGCTTGGGCACTTGTTACCGGTGCATCCTCAGGTTTGGGGAGAGAGTATGCCAGACAGCTGGCAGCCGAGGGCTATCATCTGATAATCACTGCAAGAAGAGAGGAGTTGCTGAACGAGCTGGCAGACGAGATCCGATCCAATCACTCACTAGAGGTGCAGGTGGTTCCCGGAGATTTGACCCTGCCTGCCTTTCGTACTGAGCTTGCAAGCCTGATCGCTCAACAGAAGGGATTTGCCTACCTTGTCAATAATGCCGGGCTTGGTATTCCGCGTCAATTTCTAGAAGTAGAGGCAAAAGACCACCTTGTCATGACTGCTCTGCATGTTGAAGCAGTCATTGAATTGTCACATGCAGCAATGAAAGTATTTTCTCACAACAATAGAGGTACAATAATCACAGTATCCTCGGTTGCAGCATTCACGAGTACTGGGATCTACACGGGTACCAAATTCTTTCAGGTAGCATTTACTCGAAGACTAGCACGATACATCCGTAAAGAGGGGTGGGAGATCTCGGTTCAGGCAGTCTGTCCTGGATTTACGAAGACGGAGTTCCATTTTGCACAATATTACAGAGGCAAAGAAGGGAGAGAAATGGCACCATCATGGCTCTGGCTTGAAGCGAGTGAAGTCGTCGGTGTGTCAATTGCTGCTGCCAAGAAGAAAAGAGTGGTTGTTATACCATCGATCAAGTACAAGATCTTTGTATTTCTGGCTCGTGTCGGTATTATACGGAGATGAGGTTGTGGAGTTTTCCGAATTATTGACAATCCATGCTCATCGATTCATACAGGCTCTTGACCTTCCACTTATTGAGTATCCAGAAACAGGAGTTGATATCGATGGTCTGTATATCAAACTGGAACAATCAGGGGTTGGTGATGATATACTCGAAAATGCAGATCCCTTCATTATCGATGTCATTAGGCAGCGTGGTTTCCTGAATACAGGGAATTTCAGTGAGACAATCGCTCTGCAGGTTAAATGGCAGAATAAAATCGATAAATTCCTGCCTGATACCTTGCAGAATCTCTATCTTGGACAGTTCTTTCTCAACCAAGGGTACTGCTATACGGCAATGTCAGAATTTGAGGTTGCTGCCAACCAGGCAGCCAAAGCCAGAAAATATTTTGAGGCAATTGAATACCTGTGGGGTGTTTTCGAGATAAATTACCTGATGGCTGAAGCATTTACGAAGCTGGGTGCTCGTGGTGATGCTCGATATCATCTGCGTGAGATCCTTCGTCTCAGTAACTACCAACCTCTGATCCATCATGTCGGAGTGCTCCTGGTGGAGTCATACGTCAAGTCTCAGATAATGGAAAAGGCTCAAGTCACTTCAGATGATGTTTTGACTAAATTAGATGATGAGTGGAAAATATCTTTCAGTAAAAGTGTTGACAAATTTGGACTGTAATATCAGGTAAAGTCTGATGAGTTGATCTGTGCCTGTTTTACATTGTCTCTTTTGATGTTGGCCTCGATCTTCTCGTAGTACTCAACAGCAGCTGCAGTCATAGTGGCATGGACCACTTCTCGAGCCTCAACAAAGTGACGATGTGCGACTTTCTCGATATCGATATCCTCACGCAATGCAATCAAACCTGCCTCTCGACAGAGTGCCTGAATATCAGATCCAACAAATCCATCAAGATTTCTTGATAGCTCTTCTAGGTTGACATCATCTTCCAATGGCATCTTCTCAGTGTAAAGGTCAAGGATCTCGCGACGCCCTTCAAGACCTGGTGGTTTTACATACACAAGGCGATCAAATCGGCCGGGTCGAAGCAGAGCAGGATCAATAATATCTGGTCTGTTGGTAGATGCAAGGATCACCACATTGTTGAGGGATTCCAACCCATCTATCTCAGTGAGCAGCTGAGAGATCATTCTCTCAGTGACACTTGAGTCACCATTCATACCCCTTCTTGAGGCAATGGAGTCAATCTCATCAAAGAAGATGACGGAGGGAGATGCAAGTCGTGCTTTTCTGAAGATCTCACGCACACCTTTCTCAGACTCTCCCACCCATTTGGAGAGGAGCTCAGGTCCTTTGATAGATATGAAATTCGCCTCGGATTCATTGGCCACAGCTTTTGCCAGCATGGTCTTACCCGTTCCTGGTGGTCCATAGAGGAGAACTCCAGCAGGAGGGGTGATACCCATTCTTTCAAATGCTTCAGGCTCTTTTATTGGCCATTCCACTGTCTCTTTGAGTTCTTGGATGATCTCATCAAGACCACCGATGTCGTCATAGGAGATGTTAGGGATCTCAACCATAACCTCTCGCATTGCAGAGGGTTGAACCTCCTTTGATGCCTCGTTGAAGTCGCCCGTGGTTACTTCCATGGCATCCAGTATTTCAGGAGGAATTGACTCCTGTTCAAGATCTATCTCTGGTAGGAATCGACGAAGTGTATGCATAGCAGCCTCACGAGTCAGTGCCTGTAGGTCTGCTCCGACAAATCCATGCGTTATTCTTGCATAATTATCAATATTAACATCTTCAGCAAGTGGCATTCCACGTGTGTGGATAAGGAGGATCTGTTTCCTGCCCTCAAATGATGGTACGCCAATCTCAATCTCACGATCGAATCGACCAGGACGACGGAGTGCCGGATCCACACCACCAATTCTATTGGTGGCACCGATGACGATAACCTGTCCTCGACCTGCCATTCCATCCATCAGAGATAGTAGTTGGGCGACAACACGTCGTTCTACCTCACCACTGGTACTCTCACGGCTAGGTGCGATTGCGTCGATCTCGTCAAGGAAAATAATAGTAGGCGCTTGTTCCTCAGCTTTTCTGAAAATGTTTCTCAGTTTCTTCTCAGACTCACCGTAGTACTTGGACATGATCTCAGGTCCGTTGATGGTGATGAAATTGGCATCTGACTCGTTTGCCACAGCTCGTGCGATCAGAGTCTTACCCACACCAGGTGGTCCATGAATGAGAACACCCTTTGGTGGATCAATTCCCAGTTTCTCGAAGAGGATGGGGTGCTTCAGAGGAAGTTCTACCATCTCCCTGATCTTCTGTATGACATCTCCCAGTCCTCCAATATCCTCGTAACTTATCTGGACACCTGAAGAGGACATGACATCTGATGCAGGCTTGTCCGATATCTCTATCTTTGTATCATCGCTGATGAGTATAATTCCTTCAGGATCACTCTCGATGACAACGAAGGGATTAGCACGACCCAGAACTGGGATCATGACAGTGTCTTTCATTGTCAGGGGGTATCCTTTCAATTTCCTCTTGACAAATCGAACAAATCCAAAATCAGTGGAGAAATTTATCTCGCCAGGTGCAAACACGACCTTAGTGGCCTGTTTGACCTCTGCCTTTCGGATGGTAATTTTCTCAGAGAGGCTTACTCCGGCATTTTTTCTAATCACACCATCCATCCTGATGATCTGTTTGGACAGGTCTTCTGGATAGGCAGGCCATGCAACTGCTGCAGTGGTCTTCTTGCCGACAAGCTCGACAATTTCTCCAGTAGAGATACCGATAGCGTTCATTGCTTCATTGTTTAATCTTATTTTTCCCCTGATGACATCGCGGTTTTTAGCCTCCGCGACGGTGAGTTCGATCGAGGGGAGGTCATCTTTGGCCATAATTCATTCTCCTAAGACAAACGTCGAGTCTTACTCCGTATCTACTATAATACACGACTATTTAATACATTTTACATGGAGGATAAAAATAAGGCAAGGACTGTTCATAATTAAAAATACTGCAAAATTTAATGTTGGTCATTATATATGATTGATGTAAAAATATCTCGATTTCTTTGAATTTGACTTACTCAAGATGAGCAGTGGGAAAATTGCAATTTTGTCCTTCCCTTTTTGTCAAATATATCCAATGTTGATCTGCGGTACTCTGATTTTTGCCACTACCAAAAGAATAGGTTAGAACTTAGCATAGTTTTATATGAAAACAAAGAGTTCTAGATACAGTGTTTTCGGAAGATTTTATCCGATCGAAAGGCAAGACTGCTGAAGAGTATATTTCAAGTGTTGCAGATAGGTATCGTGAGAGATGGACACGTAAAATTGAGCAGGTTGAACTCACTGAAGAGCAGCAATCATTCCTTACTGCTGATTATTTTCCAATTAAGATCGTTGCAATCTCTGCAGATTGGTGCCCCGATTGTCAGAACGCAATCCCGATCCTGATGAAGTTTGCCGAGATCTCCTCGTATATTGACTTGGTTCTGGTCGATCGTGATTCCAATAAGGAGGCACTCAACAAAGAGGGTTTCCTGACCAATGGGGGAATGAGGATTCCATTAGTTATTTACACTAATACTGAGTGGCAAAAACTGGGAATGTGGGCAGAAAGGTCTGCTTTGACCTACCAGCTTGTCCATGAGGCCAAGAAACAGGCAGTCGAGGTGGGGACTGACGACTACGGTCAATTTGTCCGAGAACGGTTTAGAACCCATTCAAAGGCTCTCTTTCTGGCCAATCGTGACGAGCTTTACAATGAACTGCGTAAATCAGTTCTAATCTATGCCTCTGCGGCAAAACTTGAGAATTTTAATCAGACTGTGATGCAATAATTTACACGAGAATTCTATCTTAACTCTAACGGTACAAAGTCCCTTGAATTCCTTCCAGTGTAGACCTGTCGAGGTCTGTGGATTCTGAACCCAGGATCCTCTCGCATCTCCTTCCACTGGGCTATCCAACCGGGGAGCCGACCTACGGCGAAAAGCACTGTAAACATCTCTTTGGGGATGCCGAGTGCCCTGTAAATGATGCCTGAATAGAAATCGACATTTGGATAGAGTCTACGTGACACGAAGTATTGATCCTCAAGAGCGACTTTCTCTAATTGCTTTGCAATATCAAGCAGAGGGTCATCAATTCCCATTTCCTCAAGAACTGCGTCTGCGGATTCCTTCAGAATTCTGGCTCTGGGATCAAAGTTCTTGTAGACTCGATGACCAAATCCCATCAGTCTGAAATCGTTATCCTTGTCTTTTGCCATCCCAATAACTCGTTCAACGTCACCGTCATATTTGTTGACTATATCATCTAGCATTTCGATAACTGCCTGATTTGCGCCTCCGTGCAGAGGTCCCCAAAGTGCAGATACTCCTGCTGCTATTGCTGTGTAGATAGACCCTTGAGAGGAACCGACCATTCGTACGGTAGATGCTGAACAG
>JAEOUB010000597.1 GCA_016839545.1 Candidatus Kariarchaeota archaeon
ATAGCCAGACCATACAGAAAGAGCACAATGAAGACGGTGACAATCAGCGCCCCAAGTTCCTCTTCTAGATCCTGAAAATCTGAGATGAGAAGTTGCCAAAGCCCGTATGCCATGTATGTGCCGAAGCCATAGACGGAGATTCCCAGTAGCGCAGCAATGGTAGGCCCAAAGCCTGGGGGTCTTTTCACAGTTGAGCTGTGGTGGATCATCTACAAAAAGAGTTGGTATTCTGTGCTGACTTCACCATCAATCATGCTTGTATGACACCGGGGACTATTAAAAACTGAAAAACGAGGTTGATTTAAGCCATGATCTCGACTATTCTCATCATTATCGGATCGATCTATCTTCTGTTCTCTATCTTTGTCTACTTCATGTCAAACTCCAATCTTGTACCCAAGAAGAAGCGTCAGAATTACACTATCGGCTTTGGTGCTGAATTGAGGAGAACCCCATCGATCATTGATCCCAAACTATCTCTTGCATACTGGGTGGCAGATCAAGGTGGAGACAAATCGGTGATATTGCTACATGGCTTCACACGTACCAGTAAACGATTGGAAGTACGAGCTGAGATCTACTGGGACATGGGATACAATCTGTATTTCGTTGATAATCTCGGACATGGATACAGTTCCAATCTGCTCTATCCCAGTGGCTACCGGTACGGAATAGAGATTGCAGCCCTGATAGAGAAAGAAGGGATCGATCAGCCCGTTCTCCATGGTCTGTCCATGGGAGCAATAGCTGCCAGTATTCTCACACAGACCCGACCTGAATTGGTGAGAGCCCTGGTAGCTGAAGCACTACCCATTGATTTCAAAAATCTGTACGGTCAGTTTCTAGGCTATATTCACATCCCTGCTGCCTTGTTTCCCTGGATTGAGTGGGTATCACGAAAATTCAATTGGAAGCAGTTTGACAAGCTGGGGGTAACTGAGGAGGATTACAGGCCATGGGAGGTGGAATGCCCCTTTCTCCTGATCCACTCTGATGCAGACCGACTGTTTGACTACCGGGACCATTTTATTCCCATATCAAAACGTGTGCAAAATAACCCGAACTTCAAAGCGTGGCTTGCGCAAGATAGTGGTCATACTCGTATGATGAACCATCCTGAGTATAGGAATAGAGTTGAAGAATTTTTGAGCGGCGTCAGCGATGATCTAACTTGATGGCACAGAGATTCGTTTCTGGAATCTCCTCGCCACATGGGCACACTTTCGGGTTGTCGTATCGCTCTTCGATACTTTTGACCAATTCACATGATGCCAAGAGCATTAGTTTGACTGATTCGTTGTGTGCTTCATCTGGGGTGAAACCCAGACCTTCGGTTAGATAGATCTCGAGCATTCGGTGGTGACGGAGTTTTTCCTTTGCCACTTCCCTGCCCTCTGCAGTGGTCTTGACTGGCATTCCCTTGGAATGTGTCACATATCCACGACCTGAAATCCGCTTGACAGCAGTGGCAACGGTGGATTGTGGCAGATCAAGTGCATCAGCAATATCTCTGGTGGTCAATCCTTCAGAGACGACTGGACGATCCCTTCTTCCCCTGAAACCTTTGAAGCCACCCTTTTTGGATTCTTGTGCTGCTTCGTAATTCTTAATGAGGAGAATGAGAATGAGAGCTTCATTCAGCTTTCCTCTTAATTCCTTACCAAGGATCTCGTTAATCTCGTCTGAGAGTCCTCTTGATAACATATGGTTAACCTAGCCTCAAATCTCATTTCTTTGAATATATACTCATCGATTTCATGCTTTAGAAAACACAAAAACTATGCAAAATATATTAAAAATTTTGATAGATCGAATTGATGGTCGGTTTTTGCCAACTCTTTGTCAAATTGACAGATCCATTGGGTGATTCTCCAAGATTCATAGGGTGCAAATTACTTGATCCCAGATAATATCTAGTCCATTCCACGCATACTTTTCACTACCTGTTCTGCCTCTTCTACTGTGGGAATTCCTTGTATTGAGAGGAATTGACGGGTATATTCAAAGGCATATTCCAATGCTGATTCAATATTCTGAGTAGTAAGATATTCAAGCATGAAACTTACAAGGAAAATATCTCCAGAGCCTGTACTGTCTGTTATTTCCGTGGTTTTTGTAAACGTGTACGACCGATTTTTACGTTCTAGATTCACCTGGATGTCCTCGCCCCTATTAGTGCGAATAAGTAGACCCTTGTAGGAATAGTGTTCCAGGTCTTCTAGTTCCACAAAAGACCCCCGGAGAACAACCCCTAAATCGTCTAGAAGATCAAGTATCGGTTGATCGAGAGTCTTTACCTTGGCGGGTTTTCCCACATGTACTGTTCGGGCAAATGTCTGAGCATCTACCACTATACTGGCCTGACTGTAGAGCGATCTCAAATTGCTCACCATCTCAAGACTCACCTCCTCAGCGATCCCCGATATGATGATGAGGTCGTATTGAGAAGAAGCATCCAACTGGGTTACATCTAGATCTGCAGCTCTACTGTCGAGCACAAGTGTACGATCGTCCTCATTTTCCCGGTCATTACTTGAGAAACTGAAGACTGTGTCATGAAGTGTCGGTGAGTTGAAGATCCGGACTCCATCCATCCTCAGCTCTTTGTCGTTGAGCACAGAGGTTAGCACATCAATCTTTTGCACCTGATGTGCTAGTAGAATAGGGATCTGGTATCTCGGAGGGCCCCCAGGTAGCAAACGTGCCTCCCGATGATCAAGAGATACATGTCCAACCAGCAGTACGTTGAGTTGATCAGCAGAAGGCATACGTTCTACAGCTTCTGATGTCTAATATAGATTGTGTCGCATTAGATATGGAGAACAAACAACAATTATAGCTCATCAGTGAGGTTGTACATCAGTGTCCTCAGAGATTGAACTGGATGGAAATCTCGGCGG
>JAEOUB010000598.1 GCA_016839545.1 Candidatus Kariarchaeota archaeon
AAAAAAACTTGAGTAATTCATATTGTAGCAGATAACCTTGAGATTTCAGTCTGTATCAACTCACAATCAGTACCTGAACAATATTTCAATGCCTTTTGAAGCATATCGATTTTCTGGTATACAGAGATCTCATCCTCTTCAATTTGATCAGCGATCGCTTTATACTGGACGAAAATCTCTTTGCTGAGAGTTGGATCTGGTTGTAATTCATGCAATGCAATCATATATTCCAATTGCTCATCCTGGGAGATATCATGTTCCTGAATCTTGATTTTAAGGTTTTCAATCATGGCATTTTGCAGGTTGGAGCTAATTTCTGGAAAACTCAGATCGGAAAGCATCTGCTCCTGAATGCCTAGTATCTTCATTTTAACTACAGGGTCCTTTGATCTTTCAAGAAGTTGTGTTGTGGAGTACATACTATACTTGACCAGATATGACCCCAAGGAAAGAAGATCACGAACTGTTATCAATTCTTCATTAAGACATAGAAGTGACCTGTAGAAGTAGTAAATAGCTTCGGGTATCATTTGTTTTGAGAAGTAATGATCCACTAACCTTCGATAGTGCTGATACGCATCAGGAAGCCTTCCGTTGTCGTAATTATCATTGGCATCCCGAGTTATAACTTCAAGATCCACGTTAATATACATGATTCACAGTATTTAAGGAAGGAAAATCGGTCAGAAAGCTGTGATTGTGAAAATAACACTATTATTTGGAAAGAGACTTAAACCATCCATCACGTTGCCTCCTATACGGATATTCCGGATGGAGGATTAAGTTGTCGGAGAAAACAGTCTACGATATTGCTACCAAGCATGACATTATGGAGGGTGCTCCAAACAGGACTCTTGAATCAGCAATATTGATCATGGGAACAAGAAATTTCAGACGACTCCCGATTACAAAGCTAGGAAAGCTACGAGGTATCTTGACGGTCACAGATATTATTCGGGCAATAGCTGAAAAGGGATTACCTGATGGATTTGAAGAAAAGATCTCTGACTGGATGACTGAAAAACCAAAAACAGTCACCTCTGATACCAGTATTTCTGCTGCTGTAGAGTTAATGAGCCAGGGAAATTTCGGTTCATTGCTTATTGTAGATGAGGGCAGTGACCTTCTTCGAGGCATTGTCACTGAGAGAGATATCTTGCGTCATTTCAAGGATGACAGTTTCACAAGAAAACTCTCAGATTTGGATCAGTCAATGATAAGTCGAGATCTTGTCAAAATCCAGAAATCCACCTCATTGATAGATGCAATAAAGAAAATGAATGAAGCTGGTACACACAGAATGCTGACGTATGATGGTGACAAACTAAGTGGGATCGTCACTGCGAATTCCATTACTGCTTTGTGTTCAGTGGAAAGAGAGGAAATTGCTGCAAATCGCAACTTTCTAAGTTCAATTACTGTTGATTTTGTTGCAACGAGCAATGTCATAACTGCCGAGGTTGACACAAAATTGTCTGATGCTATCGACTTGATGGTGAAAGAGAATATCGGTACTCTTCCTCTAACCAAAGATGGGGAGATCGTAGGCATATTTTCAGAACGCACACTTATTCATGTTCTTGGCAAAATGAAATGAAACAATTTTTGATATTTTTGACAGAATTAGTTCGGAAACGGTGTAACTCAATCACTAGTATAAGGTAATCGGAAATATTTATGAAGCAACTTACCCTAGTTGATGTAGTCATGTTGCTCCAAATGGTATTCCGTAAACACCGCAAGGCTGTTAGTCCTGTGGTCAGTACGCTTCTGATGATAGGGCTATCCATCGCTGCTGCCACTGTTGTGGTAGGTGTCCTCAACAATATTGAAAACCGTGCAAATATTGTAGATACAGACGATATCGGACTAGGAAGCATTGGAACGCAAAATGCAGTAGAACCTACAATCAACGTGACATCAATTCAACGGGATGCTATCCTTGAATTAAATGGAACCGATGACTATGTGGAAATCAAAGTCGATGTGACCAACGTGGATTCTAATCCACTTTATGTCTTTGACATTGATGTGATTGTGTACGGTCAAAAACTGGATGAGATATCTCAGTGGCAAATAACAGATGCAGAGGATGCCTTCGCAGTTGTCAGCGGAGGGCAGTTTGGAGGATTTAGACAGAGTTCAGGTCAGACCATTCGGTATACAGCCTCACTGAATGATATCTCCAACACACAGGCCAGAATACCCGCAAATGCTTCATTTGTCTACGAGGTAATATTTGGTAATGAACCAAATCTGGTGTCTGGTTCCGTTGCCAAAGAGAAATTGTCGGAAGTAATTTTTAGTCCCATATGGTTCCGAGTGGCGATTTTTCATTATGGAAGCTCATTTGCTACAAATGATGCAGCGACTCAGTACGAAGGTACAATGAACAGTCTCAATGGTACCAATCGGATATTCTTCAATTACTCCAGATCCGCAGATGCATATGACTACAGAAACAATCCCGGAAGTATCGTGGGTCTCAC
>JAEOUB010000599.1 GCA_016839545.1 Candidatus Kariarchaeota archaeon
AAATACCATCTGTGAACCAAATTATGCAACATCAGTTTTTTGTTACCCTCTTGGACGTAACAACAAAGATGACTTTAAATATTCAGGAGTACATCTGACCACATGGCAAATGGTGCAACCCTTCAGATTAACCAGTTGACCAAGGCTTTCGGAGAGCATGAGGTGCTCAAAGGGATAGACCTTGAGCTCAATTCTGGACAATTTGTCAGCCTTATGGGTGCCTCAGGATCAGGTAAATCTACGCTTCTTAATATTGTCGGAGCCATGATACCAGGCACTTCCGGTGATATACTTATTGAAGAACAGTCGCTGTTGGATCTCAATGATAATGAACTTGCGGAGATCAGGCGACACAAAGTGGGCTGGGTCTTCCAGGATTTCCTGCTGGTCGAGGGTCTCACAGCACTTGAGAACGTGCTGGTCCCGATGAATCTTGCCGGGATCAATGGTCCTGAAGCCGAAGCACGTGCTTCAGAGCTCCTGCACCTGGTTGGATTGGGAGATCGGATGGACCATTTCCCAGCACAGCTTTCTGGAGGTCAGCAGCAACGGGTTGCACTGGCTCGATCACTGGCAAATGACCCTGGGATCATCCTTGCAGATGAGCCGACCGGCAATCTTGATACCCGAACTGGCGAGCAGATAGTTGAGATTTTTCAGAATCTTGCCAAGCAGGGGAAGGCTATCCTTATGGTCAGCCATGATATCAAGTTAGCTCACGCTGCACAGAAGGTCTACATCCTC
The DNA here is from genome assembly GCA_016839545.1 of Candidatus Kariarchaeota archaeon. Lineage (GTDB taxonomy): Archaea > Asgardarchaeota > Heimdallarchaeia > Heimdallarchaeales > Kariarchaeaceae > Kariarchaeum. The sequence continues at coordinate 745 of JAEOUB010000599.1, forward strand.
AAAAATGGGGTTGTTCACGAGGAGCTCGAAGACGAGGTGGAGCTGATCTGATGGTAGTTGGTCGCATTGACGCAGGTATTACACTGTTCAAAACCATCTACCGTACCCGGAGACGTGCATTTGCACTGATCTCTGGTATCATGCTCGCTACCATGATTCTGTCTGGGATCATCCTGTACTCCAATGTCTTGACTCAGCGAAACTTTGAATCAATCGTTGGTGACACCTCCTATGAGATTGCCTTCAATAAATACAACGACGAGCGGTTCTCAACTCTCAACGACATCGGGCAGAGTCTCATCACAGACCCTCAATTCAGCGATCGGGTTGACACCTACGCTGTGATTGGAGGTATCCAGTCCAACCGGCAGAACTCGATATTTGACATTACCGTACAACCGCAGAATGGATCAGATTACTTCAAAGAAGATTTGCAAAATGGAGCTGATTTTGAGGCTCTTTTTGTCGATCAGAATTTCTTCTCTTCTGAGATTGGGCAATCCATTCAGGATATTTACTACGACGGAGAATTTCGACTTCCTACCGTGGATGAGGTGATTATCCCCCGATCTGTGGCCACCACAACAGGACTTGGTCTTGGTGACGTGATCAACCGTATCAATTTTACCATGACAATCTTTGAGGATGAGGGTCAGGTGGCTGACTCCGCCACTTCTGCTACCTTCACCATCATTGGTATTTATGACCAGGAAGCTGGTTTCTTCTTTGATACGGGTGATTTTGGTCTTGCTCCTGTGCTTGACTACTACAACCTCATTCTCAATCATGAACTTCTACAGACCGACCTTAATGAGATAGAGAGTGTCATGCGACAATCAGGCAATTTTCAGCTGTTGGTATCGATCAACGAGAATGCTTTTACTGTCAGTCAGCCTGATGATTTTGTCACCGAGTTATCTATCTTGATGAACCAGATCTCGCAGAAATACGGGGGAGATGATGAAGATCTTGTGGGAGTCAATATGATAGAGGGTATCCTGCTTGGTTTCACCATCTTCTCGCTGCTGGTATCAATCATGTATGTGCTGATTTCAATTCCCGTAATTATCCTCTCACTGTATGTCCTGACTTACGGGTTGACAGTCAGCCTTGAGGAGAGAAAAAGGGAGATCGCCATCAAGAAGGTACAGGGTGCCTCGGGTGGTCAAATATTCAACGAGATGAGAAATGAGACCTTCCTGATCTATGTACTTGGTATCGCATTTGGATACATCCTGGCTACCTTTGTGGCCTTTATCATCGGTAATGCCGTCGGTTTCTTCCAGATCGAGCTTGGTTCCCTTGATGCCTACTTTGACTACATCAGTTTCAATCTCACTGCAATTCTTGTCTCTGCCATAGGAATTGGTGTCATCATGCTATTTGTGGTCTACCGTCAGGGAAAAGGTTTCATCCAGGAAGAGGTCACCTCTGCAATTTCCAAGAAGAAAGAGGTGACATACGGATTTCTCCGATCAACCAATCTTGATCTCGCACTCTTTGGAATAGGTGCCATCGGATTTGGTCTCAGCTTTGCAGAACAGGTCATGGATATTGATGTGGGAGGGGGAACCGCTCTTGTACTTGTGCAGATCTTCACACCCTTCTTCATATGGATCGGTGGTGCAGTTGTGGGTAGCAGGATTGTACAGTTCATTCCCAGGTTCCTTGAGCCCGTTTATCTTCGCCTCTTCGTCTTCAAGGATGTCTCACGCCTCATCAAGGCAGGTCTGAGACGTCGTGGTGACATTAACAAGTTGGCGATTGTGATTATTCTGTCACTAGCAGTGGCATCCATGGCTGTAATACAGGGAGTTACTGATGAGGCACAGGTGCAATCAAATATTGAATATACCGTCGGCTCTGATTTCAAGGTGTTGACCAGCGATTTCCTACCCATTATCGACAACCTGACCTCAATTTCAGAGGTTGAAGCTGTGCAAGCTCTGCCACTAGTTACTGGAAGAGTCTTGTCGAGCAGAGTCGCAGTAGCAGGTATAGATCCGGCCTTGGAGCAACTCTATATGGATCAGGGTGGCATCCTACTCTGGCAGAAGGACTCTTTTGCCACCGGGACAGCAGAAACTGCAATGGAACACCTGGAAGAGAAACCCCGAGGTGTATTCATATCAGCAGGACTCTCAGGAGACTTAGGGAAAGGAACTGGAGATACACTGACACTCTCAGTAGATCTACTGTTTCCCACACTCAATGCATCTCAGGCAGCTATCAAAGATATAGAGATACTGGGTGTCTTTAACCTCTTGCCAAGTGCATCTCCTGCTAATGTCTTGACCTCGCATGATATGGTAAAGGAGATTGCCGTGACGTCGTTTGATCCAGATCTGGAAATTGATGAAGTGCTCTTGGATCAGGTGGATATTACAGCAAACCAATACCAAGTGAAGTTAACTGACAGTGATATCACCGAGGCTGAGATCTCTGCAATCAAGGAGAAATTGCTCGGTATAGATAATGTCGCAGCTATCACTTCTCTACAAGAAGAACTCAATGGATT
>JAEOUB010000600.1 GCA_016839545.1 Candidatus Kariarchaeota archaeon
ATGACAGCAGAAGCCTGCACACCCACAGTGGGGTCATGCACGAGATCTCCACTAAATTGACCATAGGCCAGGTAGATCTTGCTTCCTTCGTCACTGCCTGTGGAAAGTCCCACATTGACAACTTTACCATCAGATACGGCAGTCTCCTCAGATTGGAAGAAACCGTCTCCAAAGCTGACTGTGTCACCATCCTGCTCGGACTCACCGTCTACATCCTCATCACCATTTTGGACAAGGAGTTTGAAGGCGAATACCAGAATGGTATCTACACTGTCAAAGGTATAATTGTTGATGACAACATCAAATTTCATCGAGTTCTCCTCACCTGCATAGAGGTGATTGTTGAACTGGATGGTCATTCCGTCATTCGTGGCAGTTGAGGTGAGATTGAAGTGAATTGATCCATCGGTATCATTCTCAAAATCAGAGAACTCCCAGGAGAGAGATGCAAGAGCGATGTTGGTTGGCCCAACTTTCTTGTCCTCTCCAAGGTCATAAACACCAAGAGTACCATTCTCTTCGTTATCTTCAGCCTCGAAAACTGCACTGAACTGTAGCTTGTACTTGGTGGAGTCGTCCTCAGTGTCCCAGAATTGGTACATGGGCACGTTTCCGCCACCAGTAATTTTCACAGTAAGCTCATCGGTGGCCACAGTCACATTGCCCCCGCCTTGTGCGAGAGTGACTGCATTACCGGAAGTGGCTCCCATCACAAGAACCAGACCGAGTAGAGCACCAAAGAGTTGCATTTTCTTTACATTCATAGTAATCACAGCGGTTTGCCGCTGATTACTTCTTGCCCTGATTATATAAAGCAAATCACTTTTAGTGGGCTCGAAGTCACTGCTTTACTGCAATAAAAACTCAGTAGGAGTGACTATAAGAGCCTATCGAGGGAATTTTGTATTATACTACCATCTTTTTTTCAACAATTGTGGTACCTCACCTACTCATTTGCTGTTTCACGTCTTCTTGACACAAAATACTATGTTTTAAATACCAAATTCAGGACAGCAGCTGTCCAATCTGGATAAGGTCAAGATCAGCATTGCGTTTGCCAACCACTTGCATCCCGGCAGGCAGACCACTCACGCGGCCCAACGGCAGTGTCAACACCGGATGCCCGGATACACTGACAGGCCAGCAGTAGTACCCCATGGCTATCCAGTAGTTGAGATCTCGACCTGCTGCAGTGATTCGTGTATGATCCTGATTATGATCAGGTACTTCCATGGGAGAGACGGGGAGAATCCAGGCATCAACTTCATTGATAATTGCATTGACCTGCTGTCTGATGACCATCTGTTCCTCTCGGAGTAGATCAGGATCAAGATCTGTACCCGTGAAATAATTGACCAACCGGTTATGTGTTGACGTCACGGTATCCATGTCGATCTCGGCTGTAATTTCCCTGAATGATATCTCAGGATACCTTTCAGGCAACTCAGAAAGGAGTGTCTGTATCTGTGGATCAACTGCAATTTCTCCCAGCTGAGTAGAGATACCAATTGTTATACTATCATTCAAACTTCTCTCTGAGAAATCATTGAGCAATATCCGTGTCAGATAGTCCACTCCTGAGACATCCTGTGCCATGGGACCTACGGTGAGCTCGAAATTGAAGCGGTCTGTGGTTCTGAATATCGCTCCATGACCATCTACTGGCAGTGAACCGATAGTTGGACGCAGCGAGCTAATCCCGCAGAAACTGGCAGGAATTCTGAGTGATCCTCCCAGGTCACTTCCAAGTGCCAGAGGTGCATATTGCAGTGCGATTGCCGCAGCAGATCCTCCAGATGATCCTCCCGGTGTTTTATCTACATTCTCAGGATGATTAGTGGTTCCAAAGAGACTATTGTATGTCTGGTAGTCCATTGCTCCAGCCGGCAGGTTACTCTTGGCAAGTATCAGTCCTCCTGCATTCCGTATTCTCTCGACAACTGTTGCATCTCTCGCTGGAAGGAACTCTTTCCACTCCTCTCTCCCGTCAGTGGTGATATGATCAGTTGTGTGGATGCTATCCTTGACGATGATGGGCAGTCCCATTAGTGGTGTATTCTGCAGTTCTCTTGCCTTCTCTTTGAGTGTAACTATGATTTCCTGATCTACCTCGGTGGTCAGAGCGTTAACACGTGCTTCGTGGTGCTGTATCTGAGCAAAGCAGTGATCATAGACCTCTTCAATTGATATTTCTCCAGATTTCAGTCGACTCAGGAAGGATGAGAAATCAGAAAACACAGATCAGATTTTGCAAAAGCTATCTTAAAGTCGACCCCGTGAAGATAGCAATAAGTACAGTTATTGAGCCCTACAAATGATGGACGTCCATATCAGCACGGATCCTGCAGATATTGATTTAGATATTCTTCACTCCTACCTCGTCAACGCATACTGGTGCGAGGGTATTCCTCGAGATATCATGGAGAGATCAGTCAATAACAGCGTTCCGTTCTCTGTACTTCTCCCTGATGACAGCTTCATTGGTTTTGCACGACTGGTCACCGACCACAGTACCTTTGCCTACCTGTGTGACGTGATTATTGATGAGAGATACCGCGGACAGGGTATGGGACATCTCCTGGTCAAAAAGGTCAATGAGTGGATGGATGAACATCAGATCAGAACAGCTCTCCTGCTGACACGGGATGCTCAGGGGTTGTATGCGGCACATGACTGGATGTATTTTCCAGACGCTAACCGGGTGATGCGCTATGGGGAACGTAATCAGAATTTTTACCAGCCTCATTTCAGATCATAATTTTCCATTTTCCATTTTTCATAAGTGCTTTAGATATGAAGATTGAAACCAAGATATGGAGTATACATTCTACAAGCTCTACAAGAATACCTTTGAGAGGCCACCACCACCAGAGCGTCGTGCCCTGTTTTCCAAGCTCTACAAACAACACGATGTCAAACTGATAGGTGTCTTTCGTAACAGGGACAATCCGCTGGAGTACTATATGATGACTGCATACAGGGATGAGACTCATTTCAGAGAATTCATCGATACTGTCAAACAGATCCCAGAGTATACCGAGATGACACGTAGAGTGTCTGAAGTACGACTCTCCAACGAAGTGACCAGTCTGGAACTTACTGAACTCTAGCGAGTAGTCCACCGAAATAGCCAACTGGGGTGCATCAATCCAGGTTTCCAGGTGTGTTTTCTCCCCTGGATATGACCGATCTCGTGAAGTATCAGTCGCTTCTTACCAACCAGCGTACCTGATTTGATGAATACCAGACCAGAGAGTGTCAGACCCCGGGTCAACCGTCGTCTCCACTCGGGGTATCGTGCAAATCGCCGATCCAACAGGCGGAAGAAAGATGCAGGCGTCAGCTCAAAAACAGGGTAGAGATTGGGCTCTAACGGATACAGATAGGCATGGGTAATGTCTGCCTCGCCTATCCCCATCTTTTCCAGAGTGGACTGGTGCAACTCGAAGAGCTCACTCACTACCTCAATTACAGGTATACAAGTACTAAAACTAGGAGATTTTGGATATTCTAGAGAATAAAAAGCGCATAAAAAAAAGCCCCTTCCGAAGAAGAGGCTCCCAGGTTCTTACGAGGTGAAGAATTATGATTGTGTACTAGTCCTGTGTGGTTCTATGCTGCCTCCTGGTCCAGGGGAGGTCCGATGACCTGTGAGTAGTTGGCAGTTCTGTTGTAGCTCTTGGCAGAGGCTGTGGTCTCAGCAGAGACATAGGTGACGGCCTTGACGATCATGAAGATCACCAGGATCCACCATCCAAGGTGGAGCATGAAGCCGAAGACTGCAACCGTGATAGCGAAGAGTACCCAGGCAACCACTGCGATGGTTGCAAGTGCTATATTCACAGAGGCGTGTCCAACGATGAGGGTCATGTCCTCACCGGAGAGGTTGGTAAGTCTGAATTTGTAGTAGCCATTTGCAGGCAGGTCAAATTCGGAGATCATCATATCGCCAGAGAGGGAGGTGATAACCTCGAAGGACTCAAAGCGGTAGCTCTCGGAGAAGAGGAGGTCAGCCTGTACCAGCCACTCCATGGATTGCATGTAGCGGTTCAGTTCGTAGAGACCATTGATCTCAGCTGATTCGTCCCACTCCTGCCACTCCTCTTCGAAGGGGGAGGTTCCATCTTCCAACTGGTATTCATAGTACTCGCCAGCCAGTGTCTCTATATAGAAACCGAATTCAAAATCCTCTCCGGCTTCACCATAGAACTGGCTAAGCAGAACACTCTGATCCTCCTGGAGTTCTACATAGTAGCCATGAGGTTCAGCAGTGGCTGCTGCTAGTGCTGTCAGGATCAAGCCAGCGAGGAAGAAGAAAGCCATGTTCCTGGCTACCTTTCCATACACTCGGCCAATCCGCTTGGCGTGTTTACGGTCTTGGGGGGTAATGAGTTCTGTTACCATACTTACTATATGGGACTAGATCTATATAAATATATCATTTTGTTACTCTGGCGGGGGTAACAATTTAAAACACATCAAGAACACCTCCTGGTAAAGAATCTATAAAAAATTAGTACCACTACTAGTGAATAATAGACATTAACAAAATTGTGCAAAACTAGACGCGACCTTGGTTGAAAACTGTCCCCCTCACTTCAGTATCTGCCTATTTCTTCTGGATCCCACTAACTGACATACACCACTCATAATAGTCCCTATCTGATGAAAATGCAGTCAGAATAATCTCTGGGGTGTCATAGGGGTGGTTCTTCTTGAGGTAACGCACCACATCGATCTTTCTCTCCTCAACCACTTTGATCATCAGCCTGATCTCTCTGTCCTCCTCGATCTCTCCTTTCCAGGAGTACACCGATACAATTGGTGTCAGCTGGACACAGGCAGCCAGTTGCTGTTCCACAAGTTCTCGAGACAGTTTTCTTGCATCCTCATCTGTCGCCACTGTGGTAATCACCACGGTGATTGCTTGTCCCAGATGTATCATTTCATTCATATCTTCCCCTCCTGTTCCCCCCTCTTCAACTGTAGCAGTGTGGAAAATATTGTCCACAGCAACGATGAAAAAAATCTGATTTTTTTGAGGGGTTGAAAAAATCCGATTTATCTCTCCCACGATCTGACGAATATCGTCATTGCTCCTATCTGTCAGTACTAGTATCGTCAGGATTGCTGTAATTTTGAAAATTTCTCCGGAGTAATTTATGATCATGGGTGATTTTCCAAGAATTTCTCAGCTTAACTACTAGCCTTCTCACCATTTTTTTTATCCTTCCTCTTCCTGATTAGGTTATATTTTTTAGCTGCTTTCTGATATGTCACTGTGGTGGAAACGGCAGCAATACTCATCAATAGCATCGGTCTGGTGATCGGTCTGTTTTCGGTGATTGTTGCCACCCAGATATTCACAACATATCGTCTGCGAACCACCCTTTGGTTTGTTGGCAATGCCATCGGTATCTCGGTGTGGAACCTGCTTCATGTCATCTTCCTGCTACTGCCATTAGATACAGACCCGCGTATCATCCAGATCCTGTGGCTTATCCTGGTACACAGTGGACTGGTCTTTCTTATGTGTCTGGTCATTGGATTTCACCGCCTTCGCTATGATGAGACACGCACCCAGATGTTCCTCTACATCTTCATTATGGGCTTTTACTCTGCTATGTTCATCAATAAACCTGACTGGATCACCTATACGTATACCCAGCAGGACGGCTTCTCCACCATGGTGATCAATTCATTTTTCTGGCTGACATTCTCTCTCATGGTTGGCATCATCGTCTTCCTTGAGGTCCTGGCACCGTTCATAGAGGCATACACCCAAGGAGAGCATGACCGCAAGCTAATTCTGGCCATGATCGTCGCAGGTTTTCTTGCGTCATTTTCCAACGTCCTTCTACCAGCCATAGATCTGCTGGGATGGCCCCATGCTGTACGTTTCCTGATCGCAGATATCGGGTTCTTAATCTTCTTCCTCATCCTCTGGAAGTACCCGTTCATGGGAATGTATGATCAGACAGAGCTTCGTCAGATGACAGTATCAACATCTACCGGTGAGCCGCTGATGGTACTCAGTGATTTCGACCCTGCAGATGTTCCCAATTCAGTCCTTACCAGCGGTGTTTTCTCCTCCATCAATTCTGTCTTGGAAGAGATCACCCTTCAGTATGCTGACTACTCCAAGGAGGTCATCCGAGAGTTCCAGCTGGGAGAGAACAATTTCTACATCGTTGCTAACCATGGCTTGACCACTATTTTCTGGTATACTGAACCCACAGGTGTCTGCCGCTCCAAGTTCCGCTCACTCGGCAGAATTGCTGAGGTGGATTCCAACAGGATCAGCAAGGAAACAGTGGAACATCTTCATGAGCTATCACAGTTGTACTTTCCTGGGTTCGAGGCCAACCTGCAGTACTATCACGTCCTTTAGATTTCACCACTCCAAATAATTTTATACTAACATTCTTCAGCTCTCTTGGAGATGAAGAGAACCCGCCTCCTTGTGATCTTGGTCATAGTCAACCTGATGCTTTCTGTATCTCAACCCATTTCAGTGGTTGCAGATTATGACGATAGTCTACCGGCATTTGAAGTTGTGACAGATCAGGTGGGACTGGATACTCCCCGCAATGTCACCTATACGCAGGCTACCGGACATCTTGATGGTTTCCTTGGTGCAGGTCAGGCATGGACAGATTTTGACGCGGATGGCTACCTGGATTTCTATGTCACTCGACACCGGGGTCCCAACGAACTCTACCGCGGAAGTCCCGACGGTGTGTTTGACGTCACCACAGTCAATGGAGATGTCGGGCTTGCAGATAAGCAGAGCAGTGGATCTACATTCGCTGATTATGATAATGATGGAGACCAGGATCTTTACGTACTTAATAATGGTCCCAATACCCTATTTCGCAATGATGATGGTATCTTCACCGACGTTACAGAGTTTGCCGGAGTGGGAGAGCCTCGAAAAGGATCTTCAGGATCATGGGCTGATTTCAATAAGGACGGCTATCTTGACCTCTATGTATCTAACTGGATGTGTGACGGATGCAAGAAATCCGGTTTTGAAGATATGGCCGACACTCTGTATATGAACAACGGGGACGGTACTTTCTCAGATGTATCCTACCTCTTCCCAGCACATCTGTTGCAGGGTGCGGGTTTCATAGGTTCGTGGCTTGACTATGATAATGATGGAGACCTCGATCTCTATATCATAAATGATCAGGTGGTCAATCCCATTGGAAATCATATGTTCAGAAATGACGGTCCTGGATGTGAGTTGTGGTGTTTTGGATATGCATCTGACGAGACGAACACCAATATTTTTGTTTACGGCATGGGTGTTGCAATCGGTGATATCGACCATGATTACGATCTTGACATGTACATCTCCAATATGGGTGCACACGTTATGCTTCTCAACGATGGAAACGGGAGGTTCAACGAGGAGACCATGTCCACCAATACCGGTGTGATGGATGTTGGCTGGTCGACCCTTTTCTTCGATTTTGATAACAATATGTATGAGGACCTCTTTGTTGCCATTAATGACTGGGACCAGACGGACAGTGAATTGCACCGCAATACCGGTCTTGGCTATTTTGAAGAGGTACCGCTGGTAACTCAGAACCTTATGGCCCAGGGAGCATCGTATGCCGATTACAATAATGACGGATGGATGGACCTGCTGATCAGCCAGCTCCGTGGAGAGTATCACATTCTTGAAAACAAAGGATATGAGAGATCATACTCACAGAATAACTGGATCTCTTTCGATCTTGAGGGAGGGGGCGACATTGCCAAGGATCCGATCGGAGCCAGGCTCTACATGCGTACAAGCAATGATCTTGGACATATGAAGGAACTGGTCAATGGTATTGGTCTGGGTGGTGGCACTCAACAAGTTCTCCATTTTGGACTAGCCTCTGAGACTGTTGAGGCGGCAGTTGTGCTGTGGCCTGATGGTACCAGTCAGACAATTGAGGCTTTTGAGATCAATGCCATCAATATCATAGAATACAACCCTGATGGCGTAATGACTCATGATGAGGCACTCAAATCACTGTATCTTGAGAAATATCACAACCCCATGCTGGAGAGAAATGATGTCATCACCCTCTTTCTGGTCACCTCCGGTGTAGCGCTGACATTCGTAATTCTCACTCCTGTCATCACACTGCGGGTGGCACGACAGAGATATGTACAGAGTACCTAGATTTGGAAGCTACGAAAGAGAGAACCCCAAATACGGAAAATGTTTTTAATGGAAAATTCTAAGATCAAGTGTGGCTCTTACTCAGGAAACTGCACCTGTTAAGAATTCCTTTCTCAGGCAACTCTACCAGGATTGCCTCAAGGATCGTCTTTTTCTCATCTATGCCATCGGTGTGATTCTGCAGACAGGTCACACAATAGAGCACTATGCTCAAGTTGTCCAGCGGTTCTGGCTGGGATGGCCTGCAGCTGAGTCACATGGTCTGATCGGTCAGCTGGACGTTGAGATCGTCCATTTTCTGTGGAATTCAGCAGTGGTTGCCTTTCTGATCTGGGCCCACCGGGCATTCGAGCTGAATAATCCTGAGAGTAAATTCAGGGCTGTTCCCATGATCTATGGTATTTCGGTGTTCAATATCCTCTTCCAGAGTTACCATACCTTTGAGCATATCATCAGGATGGTCCAGTTCTTTATTCTCGATATCAGACCTGCACCTGGATTGCTGGGATATGTCCTCCAGCAGATCTTTGGCCAGGATGGAGTGATCCTGATGCACTTTTTCATCAACCTGCTGGTCTATCCGCTGATGGTTGTCTTCCTGCTTATCTACATGTTCCACAGGCATATCTACAAGCTGGTGTGATGGATGCGTTTTCGGTTCTTAGTCCTGGTAGTATTGATGCGGGTTTTGACTGTCAGTGCCCATGGAGATGAGGCGCCGGTCAATGAGACACTCAACACCATTTACAAGTACGGTCTTCTGATCACACCTCTCACAATTGTTGTCCTGATGACCATCTACTTTGTTCGGTATGGTAGGTCGGCGAAAATGACCATGAGAGAGGATATAGAGGCAATATAAGAGTTCCACCCCGGGTGATTGTCCAATAGTTGGACAGCCTTTCCAATCCTTACACAGCCGATACTTAAAGGATTAAGGAGAATATAATATTGTGGGACGCATCCCACGGTGAATTATTAGGGCAACCGCAACAAACTCCTCCGACATCTCCCGATCTCTTGACAACCTCTTCAACGCAATCGCTCGACTGCGACGCTCTAAAGTGTCCAGTGCGAACATTGTCAAGGAAGAACTATCCACTGTTTCTGAGCACAATGCTGACGTGGCTCAGGCAGAGGTACAGGCAAAAATCAACATGGAAAAGGTCAAGGCCAACGCCTACCTGATGAATGCTGCACACAAATTCTTCTGATACACCATCATTTCTTCACGGACCCTTGGCTTCAGCCATGGTTGGCACAGAAGGTCTGTACCTCCACTGCAGCTCTTCTGATATGGTCTGCCTGGCTGAATCCACTCTTTTTCCTTGCCTTCCACGAATGATCTCCATCTTCCAACCAGATCAGTCTGGCATATTCATGGTTGCCAACAAAGTCATGGACGAGATCTGCAGTGGCGAACTCATCTCGCTCCCCCTGCAAAAACAGCATAGGTAATGTGATATCGTAGAGATGCTCTGTCCTCAGTTTCTCAGGTTTTCCCGGTGGATGAAAGGGATAGCCAAAAAAGATCAGACCACGACAACTGGGCAGTCGATCCAGCATCATCGAGCCCACACGTCCCCCGTATGACTTGCCTGATACAAACATAGGTAGATCATGAGTTGCTGCTACATGTGCCCACACCTCCTCAAATGCTTTCATGGGATTGGTCATCCGAAAGGGTGTACGCTTGCCCTGTTCTCGATACAGGAAATTGAAGGCAAAACTGGCAATATTATTTTTTCCCATCTCCTGCTGGATATCCTGCATGAACTGATGGGAGATACCGGCTCCCGCACCATGTGCCAGTACAAGTATGGCCACAGGATCGTCAGGAAGGACCAAACGGGTAGAGATAGAGCCTTCCAATGACGATAGCGTGAGGGTGTTCTCTTCCGTCTTCATTGACTTGATTTGGTACATGGGTGAATAAAGATTTACTCTGTTGCAGTTGGTTCAAAATCCTCTATACTCTTGACACTCTTGTAATAATCGTCAACGACAATATGACTGTTCCGTGGAGGTCGATCATAATAATCCTTGATCTTCAGTGAAGGCAAGTCCACCTCATCCGATGGGATCTCGGTATAGTCCACCTGTTCCAGGATATGTCTGATACCATTGAGCCGGGCACGACGCTTGTCATCGCC
>JAEOUB010000601.1 GCA_016839545.1 Candidatus Kariarchaeota archaeon
CCTTACTCAACGCTCTGCAGGATCACCATGGCTATCTCCCTGCAGATGAGATTAAGAGTCTTGCTCGACTGATCAATGTCTCTCTCTCCAAGATCTGGGGAGTTATGACGTTTTACTCCCATTACAAGCTTGAACCACCAGCCAAGTATGGGATACGAGTCTGCAGTGGTACCGCCTGTCACGTCAAGAACTCTGGTATGCTCCGCGACACCTTTGTCAAGGAGGCAACAATCGAGGATTATTCTATAGAGGAAGTTGCCTGCCTGGGTTGCTGTGCACTGGCACCTGTCTTTGAGGTCAATGGCGAGATCCATGCAGCAATGTCAACCAAAAAGGTCAGAGAGCTGATCCATGACTTGGAAAAGGAGGATTTGGATGGAGCCTGATGGACGTTCAACTATCCGTGTCTGTCAGGGTACCGGCTGTCTGAGTGCAGGTTCTGACAAAGTCTGTGACTCTCTCAATAATAAGATCGGGGAGCACGAGCTTGAAGACCAGTATGCTGTAGATATCTCGGGTTGTCATGGTTTCTGTTCCCAGGGTCCATTGGTAACTGTAGAAGACCTACTCTACACTGGAGTGGAAGAAAAGGACGTCGAGTGGATTGTCTCCCGCCATCTCCAGGGTGGAGAGCCTGTCAGTTCCCTGCTCTATCGTGATCCCACAACCAAGGAGCGAATTGCCAACTACACTGACATTCCCTACTATAGCAAGCAGCAGCGACTCTTACTGGATAACTGTGGTAAGATCAATCCTGAGAATATTGATGATTATATAGATATAGGCGGCTACAGTGGTCTTCGTACAGCACTGCAGATGCAGCCACAAGAGGTTATCGACGAGATCAAAGCTTCTGGTCTTCGTGGTAGAGGTGGAGCAGGCTTTCCCACAGGATCTAAGTGGGAGTTCACCCGCAATGCATTCTCCGAGGATGACAGAAAATTCGTGATAATCAATGCAGACGAGGGTGACCCTGGTGCCTTTATGGATCGATCTCTTCTGGAGGCGGATCCACATGCAGTTATCGAGGGAACAATTATCGGGGCTTACGCAATCGGTGCAACTCATGGGTACATCTATGTGAGGGCAGAGTATCCCCTGGCAGTGACCCGGTTCCAAAAGGCACTACAACAAGCTAGAGAACACAACCTTCTTGGTGATACAATACTGGGGTCTTCATTCACCTTCGATATCGAGATTTAAGAGGGTGCGGGTGCATTTGTATGTGGTGAGGAAACTGCTCTTATTGCATCTATTCAGGGTGGACGGGGTAATCCTATACAGAAACCACCATTTCCTGCAATCTCAGGTCTCTGGCAGAGGCCGACAAATATTAACAACGTGAAGACCTGGGCAGCAGTTAGCTGGATCCTGCAACATGGCTCTGCAAAATTCAGGACAATAGGGACTGAGGACTCTCCAGGTACTGCGATATTCTCACTGACTGGTAATGTCAAGAATGCTGGACTCATCGAGGTTGCCATGGGAACCACTCTTCGGGAGGTGATCTACGGTATCGGAGGTGGGATCTCAAAAGATAGAGCGTTCAAGGCTGTCCAGACGGGTGGACCCTCCGGTGGGTGTCTGCCAGCGCAATTCCTTGATACCCCGGTTGACTACAAGACCCTCTCAGAGCTGGGTTCGATCATGGGAAGTGGAGGTATGGTGGTCATTGACGATACCACCTGTATTGTGGATTTCTCAAAATTCTTCCTTCAATTCACTCAACAGGAGTCCTGTGGTAAATGTGTGCCTTGCAGAGAGGGAACATTGAGAATGCTGGAGATCCTGGAGAGGATCACAACTGGTAAAGGCAAGATGTCAGATATTGACGACCTGCTTCTGCTGGCAGAGACGGTGGGATCAACTTCACTGTGTGGGCTCGGTACCACAGCCCCTAATCCAGTAGTATCCACTCTGCGATATTTTAGAGATGAATACATCCAGCATATATCCAACAGATATTGCTCTGCAGGTTCTTGTGTGGGCATGTTCGAACTCGTCATTGACCATAACAAGTGCAATAACTGCTCAAGATGCCAGCGTGGTTGCAGCTTTGATGCCATCAGTGGCAGTCGAGATGAGGGATTCCTGATCCTGACTGAGAGTTGTGAGGGGTGTAGAGTCTGCCTTGAAACCTGCCCTCAAAATGCCATAGAGGTCTTTCCTGTCAAATAGAGCCCTGGGGAAATTTGAAAAGTTCACAAAATAATTCACACATTTTTACCTCTCGAAATAAACTACTTAATGTATAGTTAATCATATCTGCTGATGTGCCTGACACTCTCGCCCTTCAGAGACCTCAGTATTTTGTGGCCAATGACAGGGAGATTGCTTTTTTCAGGGGTGATACCTACCTTACTGCTCTTCGCAGGGCAGGAATTGAGATCCCCACAATGTGTAATGATCCAGAGCTGACCCCATCTGGAAGCTGTAGGCTCTGTCTTATTGAGCTTGAGAATGGCAAGCTGGTCACCTCATGTAACATGACACCTCAGCCAGGGTCGAGTATCGAGACACACTCACAAAATGCTGAGACCAAAAGGCAGACCCTGATTGAACTGATTATCGCGTCTCATCCACTGAAATGTACAGTATGTGACAAGTCAGGGAATTGTGATTTGGAGGATCTGGCATATGACTACGTACCAGCAGACCGGTTGACTGTTTTTGATGGCAAGCTTCCACCCTTACCTGATAATGAGGTCAACGAGTTCTTCATGTTGGACTACTCCATGTGTATCCGCTGTGCCAAGTGTGTACAGGTGGTGGACGAGATCCAGCACTGTGGAGTGTTGTCCATGGAGAACAAAGGATTTGATGTCTTTCCCTCCACTGGTTTTGGACAAACATTTCATGAGGCAGGTTGTGTCGCCTGTGGTAACTGTGTGACTGTCTGTCCTGTTGATGCTCTCAAGCCCCTATCGGTAATCAAAGCAGGGAGAGAACCACAGTTTGACCGGGTGAAAACGACATGTGTCTACTGTGGTGTGGGCTGTCAGTTCGAGTTTGTGGTTAACAAGAGAAAAAACCAGATTGTCTATGTCGACAGTGTCATGCCTAACAGATTGGAGGAGAGAGCAGAGGTCAATGGACTGTCCCTGTGCGTCAAAGGAAGGTTTGGAACGGATTTCATCCACCACCCCGATCGGCTCACATCACCTCTAATCAAGGAAAATGGAGAGTTTCGAGAGGCCAGCTGGGATGAGGCATTTGATGTCATTGAGAGTAGGTTCAAACAGGTCCTGCAAGAACACGGTCCCGATGCGTTTTCTATACTGTCAAGTGCAAAGTGCACCAACGAGGAGAATTACCTGTTGCAGAAATTTGCACGTGCTGCCATTAAGACCAACAATATCGATCACTGTGCCCGCCTGTGCCATGCATCAACTGTGACAGGCCTGGTACGGACTTTTGGTTCGGGTGCAATGACCAATTCCATCCACGATCTGACTCACGATGCAGATGTCATTTTTATCATTGGTTCCAATACCACTGAGGCACATCCGGTGATAGGCGTTAAGATAAAACAGGCAGTGGTAGCAGGCACCGCCAGATTGATTGTTGCAGACCCCCGCAAAATCGAGCTAGCTCGAATGGCTGAGATCCACATGCAACAGCGTCCGGGAACGGATATTGCACTGATCAATGGTATGCTCAAGGTAATCATCGAGAACAATCTGGTTGACCATGAATTCGTCCGGGAGAGGACAGAAGGTTACGACGATTTACTCAGGGAACTGGAGAAAGTTGACGTTGCAGAGATGGCACAGATTGCCGGTGTTCAGGAATCCGAGATCCGTGATGCAGCCCTACTCTATGGACAAGCAGAGACTGCTGCCATTGTCTACTCCATGGGCATCACTCAACATTCAACGGGTACTATGAATGTGGTATCCCTAGCCAACCTTGCCATGGTAACAGGAAATGTCGGTCGAGAGGGTACAGGTGTGAATCCACTACGGGGACAGAACAACGTGCAAGGGGCTTGCGATCTCGGCGCATTACCAAACGTGTTGCCGGGATATCAGCAGGTGAGCGATGAGACTGTTCGCCAAATATTCTCCGATCACTGGAATACCGAGTTGAGTGGAGTAGCTGGGCTTACCGTGGTTGAGATGATGCATGCAGCTCATGCCGGTGACATCAAGGCGATGTGGATCATGGGTGAAAACCCGGCATTGTCAGATCCCAATGTCAACAAGGTCCGGGAGGCACTTGCTACAGAGGGCATGTTCCTGGTAGTACAGGACCTCTTCCTGAGTGAGACTGCCAAGTTTGCAGACGTGGTGCTTCCTGCTAGCAGCTTTGCCGAGAAATCAGGGACCTTCACCAATACCGAACGACGCGTGCAGAGAGTTCGACCTGCAATTGCACCTCTGGGTAATTCTCAAGCAGACTGGAAGATAATCGCGGAATTGCTTCGGAGATTTGGAATTGCAGCAGAATACCAGACACCTGACGATATTCTCAGAGAGGTTGCATCGGTGACTCCAATCTATGCAGGGATTACACCTGAGAGGCTGGAACCCAATGGAATTACATGGCCATGTAGATCGGAAGAAGACCCTGGAACCCGAATTTTACATTCAGAGCAGTTTGCACGACCTGGTGGCAAAGGGCGGATTATAGGAGTTGAAT
Source organism: Candidatus Kariarchaeota archaeon (assembly GCA_016839545.1). Lineage (GTDB taxonomy): Archaea > Asgardarchaeota > Heimdallarchaeia > Heimdallarchaeales > Kariarchaeaceae > Kariarchaeum. The sequence goes on from JAEOUB010000601.1 coordinate 4,642, forward strand.
TCCAGGACGCTGCCGAACTCCCTGATGCTAACTATCCCTTTGTACTCACCACAGGTAGAAACCTGTACCATTTCCATACCGGTGAGATGACCCATCGATCTAAAGGACTTCATGAACGGCGTCCCTATGAGTTGACCGAGATCAATCCAATTGATGCAATGCGGCTGGGTATCGAAGAAGGCGAGAAGATCAGGCTCACATCTCGCAGGGGAACACTGGTGACCCGAGCCAAAATTGTGGAGAAAGTCAAGCCGGGTGTCATATTCATGACCTTCCATCATCGTGAGGCTCAGGCAAATCTATTGACCAATGATGTGCTCGATCCCTATGCCAAGATACCCGAATTAAAAGTGGCAGCTATCAAGGTAGAAAGACTCACTCTCTTGGCTGATTAAGTTTTTGGCAATCTATCTTGAATGGTCTGCATATTTCGTCGCATCTCGCGGAGATCCTGATCTATCTCAACCAGCTTCTTCTCCAGGTACTCCTTCCGATCGTCAAATTTTAATCGTTTTTCTTTGATGACCTCAATAGTTTCCAGCATGGCCTCGTGTTCACGATTGCCCAGCTGGTACAGCTCATCCATCTGTTCTTGAAATTCCTTCCCCTGTTCGATGATTCTCCCAATTCTTTCCGATATCTGCTCAATGCGTGATTCAAGCTCTGGGTCAGTCCTGTTGGACTCATTGTGGAGTGTTTGCAGGTCTCGTTTCTGGGTAATCAGGCCATCGCGTATCTCAAATAGTTCCCCTTTCTTATCCTTTCTTTCTTTCAAATCCCCATGGAAACGGTCACGAGTGTCTTTGTGGATGTCTGCCTTTGCTTGTAGCATGGTCAGCTCATTCTCAAGATCATTGAGCTGCTTTTCCAGCGCCTGTTGCTCTGTAGTCCTGATAGCTATTGCTTTTGCAAGTTTCTCTGATGATTTTCTCAGCGACTCCGTGATCTTGTCTGTCATCAATCTGAATCAAATGTTACCAATACAAAAAATATCGCAATCAAGTCCACATTTTCTCTTTCACCCAGATGTCACGTGGACTTTAGGTGAATTAGAGGAAAAATGTGGGCCTGCTGTCTATAACTTTAAACCCTACATAACCCATCTCTTTCAATTTTTCGAGGTTCACCTTGACATTGTCTAAAGGTTCTCCACTCTCCTTTGCCACCTCTTCAGGTGTGGCGGATGTGAGAGAGAAAATGGCAAGTGCCGTTTCCTTCAGATCCTTCTCAAGATTGAACAATGATATTGTATCGAGTTGTTTAGTAGGGATAATAGATTGACTAGTATCCATTTCAAAATTCTTCTCCAGTATTGTAAGGAGTGGAGAGACGAAATCCTTGAAGGTATTGACGTCTCCATTCCACATCACGATCTTGTCATGGTACTTCTGCAGAAACTGGCGTCCCACCTGGTTGAGTACCTTGTTTGGTTTCTCCTCCGTATCAGTGACCAGCACAACGAAAAATGTGTCCATCCACTGCATATGATAGGTGATACCTGCAAGTACCATTTTCTCTGCACTTCCCTCTTGCTTGACAAGATCCATTGATACGCCCTGTATAGATGTAAGCAATGGCGCAAGTAATCCACCTTCAGGCAAATGATCAGGACTCTGAAATACTTGCCAGATAAGTGGGCGACCATCGGCTCCAATGAGATAACAGGCGTATAGTTTCATTCAGTGACCCCGCTAAAAGCTCTCAAGCTTGTCCACTACCTTATTCAGAGCAGTGATGACAGGATGATCATCG
>JAEOUB010000602.1 GCA_016839545.1 Candidatus Kariarchaeota archaeon
CAGTGCTGGAACAGAGCGTACTCGTGTGAAAGCTCTGGCAATCGAGGCTATGGCAGAGGCTGGAATTGATATCAGCCATCATACCTCCCAACACATTGATGATTTTATGGATCAACACTTCGATCTTGTGGTTACTGTGTGTGATACTGCCAAGGAAACCTGTCCTTATTTCCCCAATGCTGACAGCAGAATCCATGTGGCATTCTCTGACCCTTCTGATGCACAGGGAGATCACGAAACAAAATTGGGTGCATTTATCTCATGCAGAAATGCAATACACAGGAAACTTCCTGAAATACTTCAACTCTGAGTAAAACCCTCATATTTTAGCTTGCGTCGCTTCAGTTCCTCACCTAGCAAATAGATATCGGAGAGAGCGTTTCCTGAGAAATGGTTATCGACTGCTACAAATATGGACTTAGTCCGCCGGTTGAGATAGCTCAGGTGATCTGCCCAGAAACGAATATCCTGACTCCGGTCCAGTGTCTGTACTCCGAGACTAGAGACTGGGACAATTCTTCTGTCTCCCGCTAATCGCAGATAGAACAGAGAGGGGTCTTTCATCAGACTGGGAACAGGTTTCTTGTCCGACCCCACCAGACATGCAGAGTGCTCAGATAACAGCTCTTTTACCTCTGGTACCTGCCATGATCGGTTTGAGGCATCTACCAGGATCTGACCCGAGAAGTACCTGTTTACTGTACTCAACAGCTGACGCATGTCCTCAAAACTTTCATCATCTCTCTGATGCTTCGTAGAAAAGTGGATCATACACATCTGGTGTTTATTGCCCAGAGGACCCATCAACTCAAAATAGTCTTTGATCCCCTCCTCCTTCTTTGAATCCAAATCACGAGGCAACCTGGAAATGAACATAAAAGAATCCGGGGTACTGCTCGCCCAGTTTGCCACCTTGTCAGTGGTTGGAAGCGAGGTAAATGTAGAACGAAGCTCTGTAAATGCAGAAATCTTGGAATAATGAGGGAGTTTTTTCACGATTTTCATAGGATAGAACTCACCTTCCCAGAATTCATAGTCCCAACCGGTAGTTCCCAAATATATCATAGGTACACGCCCAATTTCTCTCTGATTGCTGTACAGGACTTGATGGCAGTCTTCTTATTTGAAAATAACGATCATCGGATAGGTTAACCCTGAAATGAGAGCGAAGAAATGAGATCCTCGATCTGATCTCTTAGATCATTGAAATCTTCGAATGTACTGTGCTTTTTTCCAAATTCCGTCAGAAACTGTGAGAGGCGAGAATCTTTGATTGCAAAACAGATCTCAGCATGCTTTGCACCCTCAAAATCAGAGCTTCCATCGCCAATGTAGATAATTCTGAATTGCTCTGACCTGCTCAGAACCTGGTGCTCCTTGAAATCGACAAAATCACTGGGATGGGGTACGGGGATCACCTGTACGGAATTGTCCCGGTAGATTGTGGCAGGGGCGATAACAGAAAGGGTCCAGTTGTGCCTGCGAATAAAATCCTGAATAACAAAATCAAGACCTGCGCTGACACAGACCACTTCGATACCAAGAGTATGCATTCTCACCAGAAAATCAGCAAAACCGGGTCGGACACCTATCTGTCTACCCCACTGCAACCATTCCTCAATGTCACCCCGCAGGAGACCATACTGCTGGATCATGCATTCATCCATGGTAAGCAGACCGGCAATTGCATCATCCTCAATCTTTTTCCAATCACCCACTGCAAACTGTCGCAGGATCTCTTCTGAGACATCTTTTGTTGTGATAGTACCATCAAAATCAATAACTATGGCAAAGGGACTGCTAACAGGTTCGGGGTGCAGCATACTGAAATAATTCTGAAGTTGAGCCGGGGAGAAGAAAAGCTGATGAGGAATACTCTGCTGTACTGACTGTAAAGTCGAGGGTTGTGGAAGACTGATCGACCTGATACCCGCTGCTTTGGCTGCAACTGCATCTGAGGCAGTATCTCCGACAAACCAGACATCAGTATACGATCTTGGCTGGACTCCCATCTGCTCCAGTGCATGAAGGACTGGGAGAGGATGAGGTTTGACCTCTGCCACTGTTTCCTTGCCCACGACCACATTGAAGTAATGGAGTAAATTGGTACGCTCTAACATCGTTCGTGCATAATCTGCACGGTTGGAGGTGACAACACCCATGATGATACTCTGACTCTTAAGTGCTGACAGCAGCTCAGGTACTCCATCCAGGATGGTAAAATCGGTTGAGGGGTCCGCTGTGAGTTCCCCAAAATATTGCCAGAAGTAGGCATCCATTTCTGCATGATGTTCTTCTGGGATGCCCATTGCACGTGATGTCTCAAAGGTACTCTTCCCAGCCTGCTGTGAGATAAGTTCTCGAGAGATAGTATATCCCAGTGCTGATGCCCCGCGATGATATGCCTCTACAACCTGGGGACTGTTATCCAGTAATGTGCCATCTAGATCGAAAAGTACAACCTTGGGATACATATCTTCAACTGACCAAACCGACACTTTAGTTCTCGGATGGTAGACTGTCAAGCAGACCCTGCCTGTCGTAGATAGCTTCTATCACCCGTGTATCTTGCTTGTTTCGATCAATTGCCTCGGATATTTTCCTCCGTAGACTGGGACTCACGTCATGATTTACCAGCACTATGTCAAAGTCCCTGTCTGCCAGATTCTTCGATATCATCTCAGAGCTGAACACCGCAATCACGTAATGTCCCTCCTCCTCGAGAATCTTGACGAGTTTCTGGATCAGGTAGACGTGTAGTCCCACAACCAGAATGGAGAGGCTCATATGGACTACCTGAATCAATCGTTGATAAATCAAGAGACAGGAGATATTATATTACGGTCTTTCAACTCAATTTTGTGGATTTCCCTACCTATGTCAACCTGCCATTCAAACAGGAGAGTGAACTACCATCTTCATACAATTTTCAGGATGTCAGGTATCATCCTGAGATGGTGAGATATATTATCAACCGGTATACTGAGGAAGGAGATACCATCTTTGACCCATTTGTCGGATTTGGTACCACCGTCGTTGTGGCGCAACAAATGAAGAGACAGGCTTTTGGGGTAGAGATTGATACTGACAAGATTAGCTATCTCAAGAATGATCTCAAACTGGGTGATGCAATAATTCAGGGAGATGTTACCCGGATGTACTTGGATAGGCTACCTGAGTTCGATCTTGTGTTGTGCTCTCCCCCATACATGGGTAAAAATGACAGTGCCGATGCTCTGACTGGATACCGATTTTCTGGTAGCTATGAGGGATATCTCGACAAGATGCAAGAAGTGTTCTCACAAATCGCAGAACAATGCTCACCAGAGGGAAAGATCGTAATTGAAATCTCCAATCTCAAAAATCAACAATCACTGACCCCACTTGCATGGGATGTCGGCATCAAGCTTTCTGAAGTCCTAACTTTCGAGGGGGAGATCATCATATGTTGGGAAGGAGAGCGCAGAGAAGGTGGAATATACAATTACGGCTATGATCACAGCTACTTGCTGGTTTACTCAAGACCCTGATATATCTGAATACAGCGATAGATGAATGAATTGGTCACTTTGATACTGCCGGGTTGATCTGGAGGTACGACAAAATTGTGAAGAGCTGGAGGGAGAGTATCGCTACCTCCTACCAGGACACAGGACGAGTACGGGGTGGACAGGATCAGAGGATGGGTCATAGGATAGAGACTGTGACAAACTCGAAGAAGAGTCTGAAGAAAGAGGAAGTAATCAGGCTCTGCAAACCCTGTCTGCTCCTCCAGTTGCTCAATCATCTCCCTGAGCTTGTTATAGTAGTTGTCGGATTCCTCTGGAAGGCCAATATTGGTCTGCAGGTAATTTGTAACGAACTCATGTCGTGAAAGAAGGTTTGCCAGGATAATGGGTTGCTGGTACCGCTTGACATAGGGTTGATTCAAATGCTGATACAGTCGCTGTTCCAATTGTTTCTCCAGAGGTGGGTTATTGATCATCAACTCATCAAGGAGAAATCTAACCTCGTCCAGTTGCAGAAGTCTATCTAGATTTTCCTGTACTAGGGAGGATGTAAATAGACGTTCGTAGAGGTTTACTTTCACCACAAGACCATCGAGTTGATCATCGATCAGTATTCCCTTCTCATCAAGCAAAAGGGGGTTCTTGCCAGTTTGAAGGTACCTCACAGTGGTGGGATAGAGTAACCTGTAAATCGCTTGATGACGTGATCGGTGGAGAATGGTCAGGTGAGTGAATGCCCGGAGATCCAACACCGTTTCCGTCATGACCACTCAACCTCCCACTATCAAAAAAATGTAGAGATCAATTCCGTCCGTACTTATCAAAGTAGATAAGACGACGTCTATCCTCATTCTGAACCTCTTTCAGGATGAATTCTAGGAGTTCAGTATTCTGTGCCTCATCCTCAGTCACTTCACGAACTGATTTGCAGAGTTTGCTCTTATGCACGGCTACTGTATATCCTCCACGTTCACGGCCCAGTAATTGAAATGGAAAGATCCTGCAGGCAAATGGCTTGAACTCATGGATTGAACACAGATTGTCTTTGAGAAATGTACACTTTCCTGTGAACGGCTTTCGCTTGATCCAATAGTTTTTCTCGGCAGTATTATCGCTGGCAAACCTGATCTCTGGAGAGAGTATTGCCACAATTTGATCAATTTCATAACCATGCTCCTCGATACGCTCAATATCCATATCATTGATGGGAACTTGAAAATTCTTATTTCCACAGCAGTCAGTAGAGAGACTGCAATTGAACGCAATAGGTTTGTCTGAAACTGTGATCTCACCTGTACTGGGATGAATAGTGCCAAGAACCAACTTTGGGTCTATAACAGGGAGCTCTACAGACATCATATAGCTCTCAGAAGTCTATCATTTTAATGCTTCAATAGTTCCGGAAGGAAGCCTAGATATTTGAGGAAGGAGTCTATTCCAAGAGTATGCCCTTTGTTGATAACCAGGGAGTTCAGATCTACTACCAAGAGGATGGTGATCCAGAAAAACCTGCATTAGTGCTATCTCACTGGTTCATGGGTTCATATCAGACCTGGTATGATATTGGCTGGGTAAGGGTTCTCTCCCCTCATTTTCGCCTGATTATGATTGATCACCGCGGATATGGAAAGTCAACAAAATTGTATGATCCCGAGGACTACCATCCAACCAGGCATGTGAGTGATATTGAGGCAGTTCTAGATCATCTGGATATCGATCAGGTTCATTTCTTCGGCTACTCGATGGGTGGCAGAATCGGCTTTGCTATGGCAGTCTATGCACCTCACAGACTTGATAGGCTAATTATCGGGGGAATGCACCCCTATGCTTCCGAATTTGTTCCAACAGATCTTGATGAACGTGTGGAATTACTCAAACAGGGCATGGAGGTCACCTTGACCACATATGGGATAGGACCTGAGAAAGTATTCAATCGAATGCTTGGCAATGATTCTCAGGCATTGCTGGCAGATACCCTGCAGACAAAAAGATGGGAGGATCTGGATGGACTGCTCAAAACCTATGATAGACCGGTATTGCTCTTGTAGGAGAACAGGATGGGTTCTATGAGGGTGCTAAGAAAATCAGCCAGGAGATGATCGATTGCAGGTTCATCGCTTTTCCAGGTGAGAATCATCGATCTTCATTCCTGAAGAGAACGCTTCTGGTCCCACATGTCAAGCGTTTTTTCCGTATCTGAATGGTATTCTACAGGTTGGCTAACAAATCCTAATTAGCCACAAGCAGGTGCAGAGCCTATGCCATCGCTGCAGCAGATCTACAGTGTGATGGCATCGTTTCAGAATACTGGGGAGAGAATTATCTTCAGTTTCGCATCCCTGTATGCCGATATCAGGGGTGCCAGTCCAGCTCAGGTGGGAATCATGCTGTCCCTCCAGAATATTCTGGCTTTCATTGGACAGCAGTATTTTGGTAAGGCCTCTGATCGCGTGGGTCGTGCCAAGATCATTGGGCTGGGATGGATCATATCTATCATCTCATCATTTCTCATCCTCAATTTCTTGAATCCTGTACTGATCATTGCCACTTTCGCATTCTACAATATTGGCTTCTCCATGGTTCAACCGGCTTGGAATGCCCTCATTGGAGATACCTACTCGGGAGAGGACAGAGCAACCAAGCTTGGAATAATAGGGTCATTTGCCACATTTTTTGGTGGGATGATCTATCTGGCCACAGGGCTGGTATCGGAAATGTTTGCCAGACCGTTTGCCTTCATCTTCCTGATATCAGGGATCTGCTTTGTCTGTGCACTTATCATCGTCATCGTGCTGCATTTCTCAAATCGACTGCCTGAGATAGAGAGAAAGCCGGTAGTAGAAAAACAGCGGATCCTCGATCCTCTTCGAAAACACCCGAAATTCCGCAGGTTTGTTTTCATTGATACCACCTTTGCACTGGCCATGTCACTATCCTGGCCTCTGTTTCCACGGGCAACAAATAATCTTGCCAATCCAGCTCAGGTGTCAATTATCTGGTTTGCCACATTCCTGGGCTTCAGTATCACGGCACGATATACTCACCGACTCAGAACCTGGGTTGGAAGCTACCACAGATCATTGTTCTACTCGAGGATGCTGATGTTTGGAGTACCCCTTACCTTTGCATTTGCCACCAGCTGGCTTCATATTGTTGCCATTCGCTCCATCGCAGGTGCCTCATTTGGATTTTACAGCATTTTGCAAAAGGACTACATCCTGGAAACCTGTGATCATCTGGACAGGGGGCAGGATCGTGGGTGGTTCCTTGGAAGCCACTCATTGGTCTGGGGAGTACTGACATTTTTCGGATCTCTCTTTGCCGGATATGTAACTGAGTACTTTGTGGTGGTCATTGATGGTGATATTGGGTACTCAGAGCTATTTATTGTGGCAGCAATTATCAGGGTTTTTGCAGTATTTCTCTTTCTCAAGGTCCCTGAACTGGACTAGATGTTTGCAGAAACGTCTTTAGTCTCGGGTTGCACTGACCTCATCGTGGTCAAACACAGTAGTCTTGACTCGCTCTATTTTCATGATAAGACCACATGCAGGATCGGGACAGCTGATTGTATTGTCTGTCTCCATCCAGTCATGGGGATGGTTCTGCCTCTGTTTTGCAGGAATGAGGGGAAGTGCTGATTGCAATGCGTAGAGACAGAAATCTGAGTTGGTGGGTAGAGAGAATTTGCCACCTGTGAAACGAACTTTGTCTCCAATAGTCATACTGCAGGTACAGTTCCCGTTGATCTCGTCAACAACTAATTCCAGATCGTAGAGCTCAAATTCCTTGGACACAGCTCACTCCTCACTCTGTGAGATATAGCTCTTTAGGGCAGGGAGTACCTCTTTTCCCAAAAGATGCAGACCTCTGCGTGGATCAATACCATGAGGGGTTCCAAACTCGATGCGTCCTGTATGGACATCAATCAGCTCAGTACAGTGCTTGACAAGTTCTTCTGCCGTACCTGCAAGTGCAAATTTTGAGAGAAGACTGTCATCAATATGTGAGGCAGCTCCCTCGAAATCATATCGTTCTGCCGCAGAGGTGATTGCCTCCAGCTGATCTGCAGGGATTGTAACTGTGGCATCAAGACTGGCAATCACTGGAAGATAGAGAGCCACCTCTTTCTTCGCAAGGTCTCTTGCCTTCTCTCCATCATCATCCACCACTGTAACAGCTCCCATGACAATACTGACGGTATGCTGCTGCCCAAG
>JAEOUB010000603.1 GCA_016839545.1 Candidatus Kariarchaeota archaeon
CGCTACCAGGAGATGTTACTGAAGAACCTGGATGAGCTGCTCATCAATACTCCGAGCAGCCTCACGGTGATAATTGAGTTCATGCTCCTGCATCTCTACACTCTGCAGTATATTGATGTGCCACTGGATCCTGACAGGCCTTTCCAGATCGTGTCCAATATCTACAACAATGTCAATCCCTCTCTGGCAACCTCTGAGGAGACATTGCAGCATATAAGCGATATTATCATCCAGCATGCCCTGTTGACAAAGCGATGGTCACTAATCGAGGAAACTCGCAGGAGATACCTACTCATGGCAGCAGATACAGAGGCAGCCACCCACTACCTCAAGACCATTTTCTTCACCAATGCAGCACTGCGAGCCAAACTACCTGCTGACCAGCTGAATGTGGAAGATATTGGTATCAAGCTCTTCAATGAGGGGATGTCCCTGGTTGACGTGGCCACTGATTTTGAGGTGATCACCACCCAGTTGCCCGATGTCAAGAAACTGGCAATCAAGTCACGGAGCTACTCAGCTCTTGCCGATCTGCTTCTGACCGAGGTGCGGTTCAAACGTATTCGCGATGAGGACTGGCTGTTTGAATGCAAGGAGGACATTGATTTCATTGCAAGAAAAGGAGAAGGAACCGATGTGGCCAGGGTATTTACCAATCTCTTCACCATGGACCTGACTGAGGAGGAGAGAAAAGAACTGCTGACTTTCCAGCTGGAACTTGCTGACAACGAGCCTGATCTTCTGAGCTCCGATGAGATCTATGACAAGCGACAGGAGCTGGCAATGCTGAGTGGAGATGGTGAGATGCAGCGAGAGTTTCTCATTGAGAACTACCAGCAGGGTATATCAGAGCTGATGTCGAAGGGTGATACTTCCAACCTGACCAACCTGCTTCTGGATGCAATCAGCTATGCCGATACCAACGATCCCCTGGCAGCAGAAGAATTCAAAGAGGTGCTGCTGGATAACTTTGAGAATATCTCTCAGGATGTACAGGCACAGAGCCAACCCAATATCTATCTCTACCTGCTGTCAGTCTGGCGGCGGATCATGGAGACATTTGCAGCCACAGATTTCGAGATGGTGGTCAAGACCACTGTCAAACTCCTCAGACTCAATCTTCACCTGTTCCAATCTTCTAAGAATAATCAGTACCTGCGACGTACACAGCTGGTACTCAAAGAGATGAGCCTGGTTGCAAACCAGCACTCAGTCAAGCTGACCGAGCCACAGATGATGGAATTCACAGAAGTCATCAATCAACTGGTCAAATCCCTGGTACGTGATCACCAAGATTTCGGCAATTTTGCTGCCGTCTTCCAGACAGCTATCTTTTACCATAACGTGGGCCACACCAACAGCTTCCTGGTACATCTAGACCGTGCAATTAACGATGTCAAGCAATCTATCCTGATAGATACCGGTGCTCAGTCATCCATCTTCCTGTTGCTGTTGCTGCTATCGGAGCTGAATGTGGTTCTCGACGCCGATCTTGATGATGACCTGCAGGTAGAATTGATGGCCCGGGTTCGTCGAGTGATCAGCTTTGCCCAATCGCTTGATCTTGACAAGGAGTATACCGAGCAGATCAAAGAGCTGAGGAGAGTGGTCAATTCATCAGAACCGATGACATTCTTCCACGAGTTCCCCTTCAGTCTCGGACAGTACATGGTCACCTACAATATCTGGAATTGATACTATGAGTATTCAACCCCCTTACGTTGAGAAAGCCTTCTTCCCCGATCGGGTGATGGCAGGAACGCCATACCTGATGCAACTATCAGGCAACTGGCCCACTCCCGCATGGGAACATGTCAATACCGAGATTGAGATTGACGACGCATCCCAGGTACTCACGGTTCGCTACCTGGGAAAGAGCAAGGCAGGTCTTGCTGCTCAGGTCATTACACCCTTTACAGATGTCATAGAGATCACCCTGCCACACGAGGGCAGATGGACTGTAACAGTTCAGGGCAGATCCCGATCCCATTCTCAGTCAGTGATCTGTACCTAGGATAACCTATATTTTCATGAACTACTAGATCCAAGAGACATTGATGGCGGACTACTATATCGACGAGCAAACCGGTCTACTGGTCTTTACCACGGCGTATCATATCAAGCGGGGCTACTGCTGCTCCAAGAAGTGCCGTCATTGTCCATATGAACCACGGTACGGCGGGGGTTCTGAACTGGCCGAGCAATATCAGGAAAAGCCGAGATTTGGCTAGTCAGCTAGCTAATCACTAGATACGGGAGTGGTCTGAGGTATCCCCCAGCACCATATGTACTACCCAGATATCGCACAGGTGTTACCCGAATATTTATAGGAATTCCAACACTGTTAGATTGTTCACGAGCAAAAGTGGACAAAGTGATTACTATGAGACTTGTAACCGTACACCTACCCGCCGAATACTTAGCCGACCTAGACGAACTCGTTCGACAGCAGCGTTATCCTAACCGCAGTGAGACAATTCGCGTCGCCATTAGAGACCTCCTCAAAGAGGAACTCTGGAGAGCCAAAGGTAGCCAGGCTACTGTGGTTTCCTCGGCATAATTTGACAATTATCTACTATCCTTCGTTTCTTCATTTCTTTCCTCACCAATCTCCTTCATACCGGTTTCTGCTTCCAGCAATCTAGATTCTCTTCTTACTCTCGGTTCCTTTCCAGATTGTATCTAGATCTATATCAGACTCAACTAGGACCGAAACAGATCTCCCCACCATTAGATGGACAGTATCAGGTTTCTATATCCTCTCAGTGTGCGTCTCTTCTGACTTGGGGAGTCGTATTGTTACGGACCCACAATTCTGATTTGAGAAGATCTCTGATGGCAAATCTGATGGCCTCACTTCTATTGGGGTAGGCCCCAAGTCTGACGAGCTCGTCCAGGTCAGCAATGTGTTCCTTGGTGAGATTGAGTGTGATTAACTGCATACTCTGTAATCTGCTTTTCCGCTTTTATAATACCATAATATGCTGATAATATCTCCCTATTGATATGTGGATTCTGCAGGGTAGTATTTACTATATTTTTGACTGTAATACCTCCATTGCACAGATTTTGGGGGATCATGGCAGATTATTGCTAAGACCTCTGTAGGTAAAAGTACCAATAATCCATCATTCCCTCAATAAAAAATGAGAATTGATGAATTTAACAGGTATAATTTTGCCCAAAGACTACTTTTAAAAGCATCATCCCTGACATGAATTTGCTATATCACGTAGCAGGAATATGACATGAACAAATTCGGAATGTTTCTAATTTCCCTGTTGGCTGTATCCAGCCTTCTGCTCCTCAGTGCAACCGCTCCTGTGGTTGCAGACGAGGGCGATCACACTATCACCATCAAGGCAAAACTTGGTGCAGGAAATGTATTTGATCAGCTCACCATTAATCTTGAGCCCAACACTGAGTACACCATTATCTTCGTCAATGAACAGGCTGCTGGTCACAACCTCAGAATAGATGTCAATGACGACATCGAGGATACCGGGGACGTTGCCGACTCTGGTGACATCACAATCGGTCTTGCAAATGATGCCACCGGCGCTGGTGCTGGTACATGGAACGGTACATGGACCAC
>JAEOUB010000604.1 GCA_016839545.1 Candidatus Kariarchaeota archaeon
ATGTCAAAGATATGATGAGTTATTTCGATCAGAAGGGTGAGGACCGCAAATTCCTCTATCTCAGAGGAAGTATTATTGGTGAGGACAGCAATATCATCCTGGTGAAACATCCTTCATACAACACCGCTATCATAATGAAAACCACCGCAGAAGAGGCCAACGTCACAGAATTACTAGCTCTCATGGAATTGCAAGGATCACTTGATAAAAGCTGGATGAGCAGTTCAATGACTGTACCCATCGTGGAGGGCAAAAACGAGATGGTCACCGAGGAGGTTGAAGAACTGGTGGATACCGTTGTAGAAGAGGATGTGGAGACTCCGGTTGAACGACAGGAGGAGAAGAAAGGTTTCTTCTCACGAATAAAATCCCTGTTTGGGTCTTCTGCAACCCCAGAGCCTGCAACTCGAACTGAGAAAGTTCAGAGAACCGTGACTGAGAAACGCAAGAAGAAAGTCCATCGTCAACTCAGAAGGGAGGAAACCCTTGGTACAAGTTTCAGCGAGGATGTAATCAGGAGTATGGGTATTTTATCTCTCTCCGATCTACGTCTGTACGAGATATTTGATACCATTCGGGAGGCAGAGTATGTTGTCACTGGCGCGATTTACTCAGATTTCGAGAAGGACACCACCCAATTCGTGGTGACTGAGCTATTGGAGGATCCAAAAAATCTGGCTGACAATCTTGATGGATTGGATGAGGTGATTGAGAAAGTGGTATCCCACTATTTCAGTCCTGATATCCAGATCTTGCCCAAAGAGATCATCTTCATGGGTGAGAACGGTCGTTTCCTGATATCAATGGATGGTGACAGTGAGAAGATTGTGGGTACTATTGCACAGACCTACAAGGTTGAATTCACAGACTGGCAAAAACGGGCCAACAAGGACGAGAAACTCCAGCGAAGATCCCTCCATATGCGAACCGGTCAGCTTCTCTCATCTCTGATGCATACGCCATTTGACCGATCTGTTGAGCGAATTCATCATCTCAATGAATCAAACTCCAACTTAATTGAGCTGGATCGTGCTTTTATGAAACTAGTCTGAGATCAGGTAATCCTCAATATTGTCTTTTACCTTCTCTTTGCGTTCTTGATGTATTTTGAGAAATGCATTCACTTTCTCAATCAGATATGCCTTCATCTCACCTGAAAGCAGTGCACCTGATCTATAATCCTCTTCGAGTTTCTTGATTTTGTCATCATTCGGCTCAAAGAACTGGTAGAGCCATTGGAAAGCAATATCAACGGAGGGATCTCCTCCGAGTTTCCTGTGCTCTTCAATTGTTGCCTGTCCTCCTGAGAACGCGTATTTGTTGACTTTTTTCTTCACTTGCTTCGGTGTATCATTCATGTAGATCGCAGTCTCAGCACGTGAGGAACTCATCTTGCCGTCCTCCCCTGATAAACCGGGGAAGAAGGAGTTCTGAATGGATGCAGGTTTGTAATAACCAATCTTGGGTAACACATCCCGGGCTACACGAAAATGAGGATCCTGATCAATTGCATGAGGGATCAAACAAGGTACATTTCTGCCTTCCCAGATTGACTCAAGTATCGCAGGCACTGCCTGTATGGCGGTGTAGAAGATCTCTCCAATATTGTTTGAATTGGTGAATCCAAATGATGCTTTCACTGTGGAGAATGTGATTTTCTTTGCTATGGGTAGTGCCGCATTGTACAGAGTCTTTGCATTATCAGTATCAATCATTATCTTTGTATTTTTTGAGTCAAATCCAAGTGCAATGATATCAAGGATATTCTCTCGTGTCACCTGATCCAGGTCACTTACCTTGTCAAATTTGTCACTGAACAGGAATTTCTCATCATTTGTAATCTGGAAGAGTAGAGGAACATCAAATTTCTCCTGTAACCATCGTGTGAACTCCCATGTTACAGTATGCCCCAGATGTACCTGACCTGAAGGACCTCGACCCGTGTACAGATAGAATGGGTTTCCCTTCTCATACTCATCCAGGATCCAGTTCATGTCTCTGTGGGTGAAGAAAATGTTTCTCCTAAGCATGTGGTGGAGATCACCTGTATGCTTCTTTATCCGTTCCAATAATTCGTCGTTAATAGGCTGTGTTCCGAACTTTTGGATCAATCGTTTGTAATCGATTTTTCCAGAAACTTCCCAGGGAGTTACCACAAAATCGGAAGCTTCACTGTTCTCTGAATTAGTCATATTCTAACCTCGAAGGTGTGATGTGAATTGTTGATAAAAATGTCAGGCCGTAACTTCCTACGGCATATTCCAGTCCAACAACTTGAACACCTTCTGTATCCCGACTCGATCAATTCTTCAAAAACAATTCGGTATTATTAGCTTCCCCGTCCAATCAGTACTCAAGATCCAAGTTTACCAGGTTCAGCAAGTCAGTTCTGCCAGCGGCAATTCTCTTCAGGTTCTCTATCTGCTCATCCCATCTCTCAAGATTATCAAACGGTGATGCAGCTCTGTGAGGGCTGAGTACGACATTATCTAGATCATGGAATTCGTAATCTGCAGGATACTTTGCGCCATTTTCATCCTCTGTAGGCTGGTAATTGTACCACACATCTATACCGGCACCAGCAATTACCTTGTTCTTCAGAGCTTTGAAAAATGCCTCTTGCTGGATAACCACCCCTCGGGCGACATTGACAACGACACAGTCCTTGCCGAGTAATCGAAACTCCTCAGGGCCAATCATCCCTTCTGTCTCTGAAGTGTGTGGTATAGCTACCATAAGCACATCAATGGCTTTGAGGAATTCATGAAGCTGATCAGGTGTGTATTGCTTCAAGTTCTCTAATTCTCCTTCCCATGATCTCTTCAATGCGGCAAAATTCACTTCGTACCCAGATAGAAATTGGTGCACATACTTGTTAATTGCTCCATATCCAAGAAGTCCAACTGTTTTGTGTCTCAGTGTGAATGATCCACCAGGGTCAGTGGACCTCCATGCTCCTGATACCATGCTGTTGTGATAGGGCACAATCTTATTGTAAATGGCATGTAACATGGCGACAGCATGTTCTGCAGTGAAATACGCATTACCATGGCCATTGAGGAGTTGGAGAGGAACATCTCGTTCTGCATTCAATTTTCTAAATGGCTCAATGTGGCGTTTGACACCTACTCCGGGATTGATGAATACTCTGGCTTTTGTTGCAGCCTGGAGTAGTTCATATGACGGTCTCCAACCAATGATCACATCAGCCTCGTGTATCCTGTCTGCAACAGCTTCTACCTCCTCTATACCTTTAGGCGATCTGATTTCAAGATCAATCCCTTCCAGGTTTCCTGCCAGATAGTCAAGTAGTGTCTCGTCCATCTCACGAATAAATTGAACAATGACTGTCACAATCTTCTTTGCAATTTCATAAACAAAACTCTATGGTATGAAGTACACCCCGAACCTAGAATCTAGCTTAAGAATATCAGGGATTTCGTTGGATTATGAGAAAGGAGTATCTCTATCCATTCATTTCCAACACTGTATGGGGAGTATCAATCACCGGTGCTGCCATTGTTGGGAGAAATGGTTTCACTCCCATAGAGATCACTTTCTTCAGATTCTTCATGGCTTCGCTCATCTTCGTTCCTCTTCTCATCAGGATGAACCGAACTCGTGATGATATAATTCCCAGTTCCAAAACCGCCTGGTTGATGATATTGGGCCTCTCACTCTCGGGGGTTGCAGTCAATAACACCATCTTCTACTTAGGGCTAGAGAGAACCGATGCCTCTGTTGCTTCAATCATCGTTTCACTCAATCCTTTGATGGCCATGATATTTGCTGTGATCATGTTGGGAGAGAAATTTACCAAGAAGAAAGGATTGTCTGTAGTCTTGGGTATGGTTGGTGTTGGACTCATCATTGGGTTTACAGAGACTTCAGGGCAACTTGTTGGTAATCTGTTAATTCTGCTTGGGATTACTATCTGGGGAGCCAGTTTCTCCTTC
This sequence comes from Candidatus Kariarchaeota archaeon, assembly GCA_016839545.1. Classification (GTDB taxonomy): domain Archaea; phylum Asgardarchaeota; class Heimdallarchaeia; order Heimdallarchaeales; family Kariarchaeaceae; genus Kariarchaeum. Next base: position 3,957 of record JAEOUB010000604.1, read on the forward strand.
TCGAGAAGGGCATCTGAGACTGGAATGTCAAGTATTGCAATCACGGGGTGGTCTGAAACCATTGG
>JAEOUB010000605.1 GCA_016839545.1 Candidatus Kariarchaeota archaeon
CGACACTCCAACAAAGATCTCGCGAAGATACTCAAGAAGAAAACAGGGGATATAGATATTATCAAACGCAGGACGATAGCTGAGCTTGATAAAGCAGGGCAGATTCCAGGTCTTGAGATTGATGTGGTGTTAAATCCTGATCATGAGGTCAGGTTCCACAGAAGAGATGAGAAAGAGAAACTCATTGAATTGCCACGATTGTCTAAAGCTTGTAATCGTCGCTGGATTCGTAATGCGTACGATTACATGGTTTCAACTGCTGATCAATTGAAAAAAGTTCAGGGTCTTGCAATAAAATTAGCGGAGGCTGAACGTGTTAAGATTATTGAAAATATGTTTGTTGAGGTTGATGATGTTGACCTTGCGGACGAGCTATCCTCTCTTCTGGGTGAAGGAGGCCTACTCGGTGATTTTGAGGGAGAAATTGATAAGTTTACTCAAGATGAATTACCAGCTGAAGTTGTCGAGGAGACCTCAGGACATCAGACAGAAGTGGCTCAAGACACGGGAAATGGCGAGCCTACAATTTCAATAAATCAGCTATTACCTCCTATGGAGGAATTCTACCACCATGAGAAGTTGAAAGTGCGAAAGGTGTCAACCATTCTTGAATTTCTCCTGGAGACAACCCATCCATCATCCCCTATTGATGAAAAGGTCCTTGCAACAATCTTGATATCGACTTTTGTTGACCATCTGCGTCTGTTAGTTGCACAAAATGCCGACTATGGAAAAATCAAGGTAAGTGTGCCTGGACAGCCTTGGATTGATGGTTATCTGAGGAATGCATTCAAGAGAAGAAACATCAATACTGTGAATGATATCATAGGATTCGAAGTTCCTAAACTTGCTGAGATTGGAGAGTTACAGAGAACCTTATTCAATGGCATTCTTGAAACACTGATTCCTAAGAATGGTCAGATTTCCCCTGATGATCTAAGGATAGAGAATGCAGAAATGAAATTATTATTACTTGAACAAGCTGAAATTACTTCACTAGAGAAATTAGCTGCAACACCTTCAATTGATTTTGCAGAAAATCCTGCACTTGCACCCTATGTCGATATGCTGATCGAGGAATCCAAGGATCGTATCGTAGAGTTTCTGACGATGAATAACATGATTGGTCCTCTTAATCTATTGAAGGAACTGACCCCAGAGTTAGAACAGGAACTATACGAGCTTCAAATTAGCGATTCTATGGAGTTGCTTGTTACTCCACTGAACGAGTTCTCAAAGAAACATCAAGGTGTGATAAAGCAGGCAAAGCTGTCTCAGGGAACAGGTTTTACGGGCTTCTACAAAAAACAGCAAAAACTCATGGAAACAATAGGTGTTACGGTACTCGAGGAATTAGTATATCGCCCGAACACTTTCCTCAATGGTGAGCTCACCGAAACCCAGTCAGATGAAATAAAGGCGTTAATTGAGCTCCTTCACGAACCTTCAATCCTTTTTAGTTCGAATGTCATAAACTCGCTGGATTTACTCCAGAATTCAGGTGTCAATACACTCGGAAAATTTCTTATTTGGCCTGCTGAGAGACTAGCTCAAATTATTGACATGCCAGATGAGTGGATCAATATAATGCGGGACTCCTTTGAAATTAAAGATATTAAGGCTTCAAGGGAGCAATATCATCCAAGTCTCACTTCCGTGTCAAATATTTTGACCTCTCAAGAGATTAGCTCCATTCAGGGGCTTGGTATCGACTCAGTTATCGAAGCAACTAGCATCATGTGGGGAGAAGATTATCCTGAAATAGATGGAAAATGGGACTCCATACGATCCATTAGTTCGTTGCTTACGACAGACCTTTCGAGAATATTACCGGATGTGGCAACAAAGAAGAAAGCGAGAAGTAATCTTACTTCAGCAATTTCAGATTTGGAGAAAGAAGGAATATACACTTTGCTTCAATTTCTAAGAACACCTCCCACATCTTTGGTTCAGAAAATGAATTCCAAGGCGAAGCGGGATATTGTATCAACCATCTCTCAAGAGTTTCGTAGCCACTCACCTGATGTCATTTCTCCTGATTCGGTCTACCATAAGGCTGCATTTACGTACTTATCTATTGAAAAGCTCCGATCCCCGATTGCTTCCCTATCAGGTTTCAATATCAGAGATATTGGACTTCTAAGTGATAATGGTATCAAGAGTATTCATCAAATAATCACACTTCCCAATTCTGAAATTGCTCAAATGCTTGGTACAACTGCCAAGATTGTTGAGCAGAAAATCTCAGACTCTTCTTTCAATCCAACTGGAACCCCTCTCTCAATTGCAGATAAGAAGGGCAATCTAAGCTCAGTGATAGAATTTGTACGTGAGGGCAATAATTACTTCCAGAGAGATGAGATCAATGAATTGATAAATTCAGGCTATAACACAATTGAAGCCCTATATTACATGTCAGATCACCGTACATTCGATGTGAGAGGCGTTTCGTGGGAAATCATTCATCATTTCAAGAAGTTAATGGAGTCTCCTCCCGTATTAATCACATGGAGGAAGATAGTCAAAGAGCGAAGAGAAATAAAAGTGGATTCTGAGGATAATGAAGCTCTTCTCTTTTCAGATCAGATCACTGAGGAGGAAACTCCTAAGGAGAAACAATATGAAGAGGTTGAAGTTGAACATTACGAGACGTTTTCATCTCAGGAGTTGGAAATACTCACTCGCTCCAATATCTCACGTGTGATGGATTTCTTGACTACACCGGGAGAGACAATTTCAGATCTGCTCGCATGGGATTCGAAATTAACCAGTCAAAGACAATCTTCTGTCATTCTTCAGGAAGCAGGAATTGAGCTCTCAGATCTCGAAATATTCAGAGACGATCATATCGAACTCCTCAAAGATCTAGGTATTATCACAATTGAAGATCTTTACTTCACAACTCGTGAAGAGACCTGGGAATCTCCAAGTATCCCATTTACTGTTATCCAGACTGTCAAGAATATCCTACACTTACCTCTGGAGCATGTGAAAACCGAGTTGGGGGAGGACATTTATGATTTGCTCATTGAGAATGATGTTCTCACTATCTTGGAATTCATCCTAACGGGTGACCCTATTCTGGAACAAAAGACTGGACTGCCTGCTGAGAGATTTGAAAACCTCAAATATGCACTTGACTTTGGAGCATTGATTGAATCATTTGACAAGACAATCATGTTCACACCAAATCTAGCCTTCAATGACTGCAAACTCTTGAGAAACAGTGGGATTGAAAGAATTCTGGACTTAGTATTAGCAGATCCGAAGGATATTGCTAAGACACTTTCAGTTCAAAAGAAAGAAGTCGATCTCATAATCAAAGGAGTCAATCGAGAAAATATCATCCAGACTGAAGAAGACAGAGGGGTTCTGTTGTCAAGCTTAAATGCTTTCTCGAGATCAGATATTCGATCTATCAGTCGATCCGGTATGTTTGAAATGAACCCCATGGACACTGTACAGGAGATTCTTTACCAGGTCAATGATGATAATTTCCATGGAGAGCAGTATCTGCTTGAATATGTGAAGAATTTACAAATTGTCTGTGATTTGAAATTAAGTC
>JAEOUB010000069.1 GCA_016839545.1 Candidatus Kariarchaeota archaeon
GCAGCTGTCGTAATTTGTTATACGACAGATCAAGATACTTCAGATTCTTGAGATAGGAGAAAGTTTGGGCTGAGAGGTCAAATATTCTATTATGACTGAGATTAAGGTGTTCCAATTCAGGAAATTCATCGAATACACCTAATGGTATCTGGGTAATCCCCAGTTCAGAGAGATCAAGAGCAAACAGTTCATCTTCCCGAAGGTCTGTTGCCTGTCTTTCTAGTATGGATTTTGTGTCTGACTCCACTCCAAGCCTTGTGAGTAAAATCCGCAATGCCTCAACCACGATATCTGTGAGTGTTCACTCAATTTAAAATCTTTGGGGATTGACACGCGTTGAGCCATTTTTGAGGATTATTCAGGTCAGAGTTGATGATATCTTGCCATTATGGGGTTCATGGCACTGATAGCGAGATTGACAAGTTCAATTACCTCATTGGTGGATGAATCCAACAGCGTACCACAGAAACGGGACTGTCGAACATCATCTCCGGCCTCGGTTCTCCCAAAGGCTTCACTCAGAATATCTCCACAGTTGACTGAGTCATACTTGTTTTTGAAGTATGATTTGAAAGAGGTCTGGACCTCTTCTATCTCAATCTTTGTGGCACCATGTCCACTCAGGACCGTCGATATTGCCAGATAGGCTCCTGATACCGCGCCGCAGAGAGTCCCTTCCTTAAGACCCTGGCCAAAACCGGTAAGCAAAGAGAGATATTTGCTCTTCTCCTTGATTTTGTAATGTTCCAACAACAGTTCAGCAATAAGTGAGGCACAGTTAGTATCCTCAGTGATAGTAATTACAGGCAAGTCCATTAACTATACATTTTATATTATTACATAAAAATGAAACAGTCTCATTTTGAAGCATTGAATAGGAATTCAAGATTACATTTCAGATTGACGAGACTACAGTTTTGAACCAATTGAGCTAATCTTGTTGATTATTGCATCAATTTTCTCCATTCTCAAACTAACTCTCTGAATATCTTCGTGGAGTTGCTGTCGGGTAACCTGCAGTTCATTGATCAGTCCCTGAACTTCTTCGGAAATAACCCTGGTGTCTATCGGTTCAGACTGATTGATCAGGGCGGGATTATTGACACTCGTCTGGAAGTTCGATACCGGAGGGTTCCGGATACCCAGGTTTTTATTTATCTCAGATACCAGATTCTGCATCTCGGGTTGCTGCTGTTTCTGTTTTGCAGCATCTATCTCCCGGGCAGAGGGTGTTTTTGATTTAGATTTCTTCACCTCAGGTGCCGGTTGGCTGACCCCGAAGGTACCCTTGTATTCTGACACAAGTGATGCCTGCGTGTTTGCCATCTCTTCAGTCTTCTCTCTGATTTCAGCCATATCAGCATTATGCTGTTTGGAATCTTCATCACCACTGACTTTCTCATACAATTCTTTGGCCATCATGTCAAGTTGGAAATCGTTTACATTGATCTGGGTTCTCTGAAGAACGGTTTGTAGGGCTTCGATAACACCTCGTTTTGTCTGGTTACGAAGGGTTTCAGTCTCCTCTGCCACCCCATCAATCACCAATTGCAACACGAAACTGTCAGTTCCAGAATCATACTTAATCTGTGCGGTATAGCGTGTACCAACCACTTTGGTAGTGTACAACATAATCGCCTATACCCTTTCGAACTTTAGAATGTATTGCTTTACAATATCACTAGATTAATCAGATATTATCGATCTCAAATAAAATAATTCAGTCCATATGAAGTGTAACTGCCACTCGTTTGAAAGCAGGAGTCTTTGAAAGTGGATCCAGATTAGGAGGGACAAGGACATTGCCCTCAGGGAAATACATTGCAAGATTTCCGGGGCGTATTGGAGCCTCAACCATCTGCAACCGTATCTGACCCACCTGACTTTTGACAGTGACCCAATCACCATCATTCAGATTTAACTTGTTCAGATCTCGCTCTGACACAAACAGCACATCCCTATGAGTGGTTCCCCTGTAGGCATCCTCTTCTTCATAAACGATGGTATTGAACTGACCCTCTGACCTGAATGTCATGAGGTTGTATGTTCCTTCCTCCGGTCTTCCATCAGGAGGGCTACCCACAAAGAGCTTGCCTTTACCGGTATCGGTATCGAATTCTGGAGTGTGCTTGATCCTGCCAGGTATGGTGAACTCACCAGATTTTGGGGTGAGATCCTTGAGTGGAGACAGATACGGAATGGTCCTGGAGATAAAATCACGTATTACATTGTGATCCTCAAAATCTTTCCAGGGCACTGGTTCATTACCATAGAGCCGCTGTGCCACGTGAGTAAAGAGCTCTACTTCAGAGGGTAGCAACGGGTGAGGCGCATCAAACCCTCCGACACTCATTCGTACATAGTTGAACATACTCTCCTGACTGGTCTCCTGCTTCTCCTCGTCACGGACCCGGACAGGCAACACCAGGGTATTCTTGCCGCGACCGGTAAGATGACCCTTGTTGAGTGTAGTTGAGATCTGGACAGTCCACGGAATTTTTGACAGAGCCCGCGATGCAAAGGCAGTATCAGGATTCGAGCCCAGTAAATTACCACCCAACTGGATTGCAAAATCAATATCACCCCGGTCTGCTGCCATCATACAGGCAAAAGTATCAAGACCTGGTGTGTCGGGGACAGTGATGTTGAGATGTGTCGCCAGCCCCTCCACAATCACCGGCGATAACTTTGGCACTACTCCAACAGAACCTACGCCCTGCACATTGGAATGACCTCGAAGTGGCAGGAGTCCAGCTCCTTTCTTACCAATATTACCCAGTAGCAGCTGAATATTGGCAAGCATTCTGATGGTCTCAGTTCCGTGCTGTTGATGAGTTAAACCCATAGCCCATGAGAAGATCACATTGTTGGCACTGACAAGTTTTGCATAGAGTTCGTCAAAATCCTTGCGAGATACTCCGGAGAACAGAAGCAGTTCCTCGAAATCAGAATTTTCAAGGTCAGTCTTCAGTTCTTCCCAGCCATCGCAATAAGCTGTCACATAGTCCTCGTTGTAGTCACCTTTCTCTACCAACTTGACACAGATTGCCTTGAGAAATGCCATATCACCGCCACAATGCGGTTGGATATACAGGTCAGAGACTGTGGAACTCACCAGCAGAGAACGCACCCGTGAGGGGATCTTGAACTCTTGGAGGCCAACCTCGACAAAAGGATTGACAACTGCAACATAGCCCCCTCTTCTACGGACATCAACAAGATGAGTGATCATCCGGGGATGATTTGAAGATGGATTTGCACCAATAACCACAACCATGTCTGCATCCTCCATGTCTTCGAGTGTCACAGTGGCTGTGCCACTACCGATCGACGCCTTGAGGCCCACACCACTTGCCTGATGGCAGTAATAGGAGCAGTTGTTGACATTGTTACTGCCGAACTGCCGGGCAAGCAGCTGGACAAGAAATGCAGCCTCGTTGGAGGAACGACCAGAAGTATAGAAGAAGGTCCGATCAGGATCTGCCTCTTGTAATTTTGCAGTGGCTATCTCATAGGCCTCTTCCCAGCTGATTGTGGTAAAGTGGGTATCACCCTCTCTCGCAATCATGGGTTCCATTAGCCTTCCTGCAGCCTCAAGCTCACTTCCTCGCATCTGACTGAGATCCTCGAGAGAATGAGTCGCAAAGAATTCAGGCTCAATACCTCCTAGCAGATCCTGAGCTATTGCCTGCATAGCCTTTTTGCATACCTGGAACCATTCTCCGACCTCGTTTTTCATCGCCTTCTGCCCCAGAGCACAGGCCTTACAGACATTCTGAGATCGCAGATGCTTGTAGAACTCACGGTAGCTTCCAGACTTGCGAGCCTGTTTGACAGTGTAGGCAATGGAGTGAAAACCCCCTGATGCTTTGGGTCGGTTAGCCATAATGTCTTGAAATTTTTACAATTTTAGTACCTTTTCCATTTCGTCACCTCAAATTCACACCAGTTGTGCAGCGGTCCACAAACATCAATCAATTTCAATTATCATTGATATTATGCCTATAGCGAGGCTCATACTGTTAATTTCGAAGATCAAGATCATTACTATCGTAGTTTCGTGTTATTAATAAATATATATCTATTCTAATAGGCAATATTCTGTAAGTATCATTCATCTTTGTATTTAATAGGATCAAGTCCCATATATTATGTGCTATGACCGTACGAGACAAGGATGCGTCAATGTTTAATTCGAAATTGAATTTGCCTAGAAAGACAGCTAAGCAGAGAAAAGATCAGATTTATGCAGATGAGGATCGACCCTATCTGTACTTCACTGCAGTCTTCATAGGTTTCCTGGCCGTTCTCTCGGTCATTCAGCTACTTTCATGAATGAGACACATCTGTTTTATGGGACAGTATCCTATTAGGTAATCATGAGGGAGAATGCTGTCTATCAGTTTATCTGGGAAGAGCTGAGGGATAACTACTCCCTTGGATCCGCAGAGATGACCCGATTGGAACGCCTCTTCGGTGTTCAACCATATAACACACTCTCCTATCTCATGCCCATCAGAGAACTGGCTTTGTACCTGATAGAGAGGATCTATTACCTACCGAAACTATCTCCTGTTCTGTACCTGAGGTCAACTCTGTTCAAGGAATTGCAATCCAAATTTCCCAATATGTCTGATCTAACCTATGAGGAACTGGATGAAATCATCGATCATGCCCTGTATAATCTCATTCAGGAGGAACCCTATCGGGGCCAGTTTCCAGATCTCTTTACTCATATCACCATATTCATGCATTTCTTTCTCCAGCTGGCCAATCCAACACGCAGGTTTGCAGAGATCACCTATGTCTTCACCTATGTCAGGACACAGAAAATTGAAACCCTGTTGAAACTCGTCAAACGCGTGAATTTCACAATTACAAAGAAAATTGACGGTGTGGATTACATCCAGCTTGTGTTTGATACGGTCAGGAGGGAGAATATTCTGCAGCAACTACCCTACCAGCTGTTACAACCTGAGATGGCAATGCTCATCACTGATGAACCGCGAAAAGAGGATTTACTCCACCAAGATTTCAACCCCGCCTATCTTCTTGTTGTTGGCAAACCTGATGAATTTCATCCCTCAGGGACACGTACAGGCTATTTCCTGCACTATGACGATCGTGCATTTTCTTACAGATTTGAGACAAGGACTGATACACCACTGCGGTTCTCAAATTTCTCATTCTAGAGTTCACCAAAATCTCAATCGAACAAAGAGTAATTAACCAGCTTTTGATCATATCACCTGTGGCACATATTCCGGGTCCCATGGAGACATTCAGAGGAGAGACGGTTAAGTATGCCACCGGTTATGAGATCAAGGATCTATTCATCAAACAACACTTTCTCATCGGATTTGTTCTATCACTCACCATCATCGGAATTGGAATAGGTATGGCAATCATTCTTCGTGGAATCTACATGCGTCGCAATCCCTTCAAATCTCTAATCTTGACTGAGAACCAGATATTTGAGACTCTCAATGGACAGGTGATCTGGCAGACTGATATAAAGAATATCTACGGTGTGAGGGGAAGGACCACCACTATGGGGTTCTTTGAGGTACATTTTCGAATCAACAATGGTCCTGATCGCTATGTTAAGGGAAATTTCTATGAAAATGAGATACAATTGCTAGTTTCGTTTTTGAAAATGAAAGTTAAACTATCTTGATCTACGAGATCTGACAATCAACGCCAGAGGGAACACCATGAACCAGCCCCAGAGCGGCGTAGGTTCAATATCTGTGGTCTCAGACCCGCTGGTAGGTTCAATACCGAAGGCAATTGAGACATTACTCCAGATTGAAGCACCGTTGCCAAAGACATTGACATTGAAGGAATAACTGCCAGATGCTGGAGAGTCAACCCGGTACCTGATCTCATTGTCTGATACCATATCCTGATCGACCAGTTGGTCAGTCACATTGATATTGGTCATATAGATCTCATAATCGAGATCATTGGCATTTTCCAGCTCCCAGATCAGTGTTACTGCATCTCCCACCTGCGATACACTATCGGCAGGGGAAGAGATGAATACTGGCTGCTGGTTGACAACGAGTGCCTGGCTTCCTGCAATCAGGAAAACCAGAACACCAAGTGAGATGATTGGTAGAAGCTTTCTCATAATAATTCCTCCTTCCTTCTGACAACTACACCCAAACCGAGCAGAGCAAGGACAAAAAAGCCTAGGCTGCCA
>JAEOUB010000606.1 GCA_016839545.1 Candidatus Kariarchaeota archaeon
CACAAGCGGGGTGAACTGCTTCGAGCAGCAATCGCTGCGCCTGGAAATGATTTCCGGCTGGGTGCAAATGAAGCACCACCGGCTATTATTTCTGTATTTCTTGGTACGACCATAACGGCACTGCTGGAGAGAATCGCTTCTGGACAGTATGCAGAGGGTGAAGAGCTGGAGAAGCTGATGGAGATAGAGCTGAATGAACTTCCAGACCTTCTGATTGGAAACACTGACAGGAACCGCACCTCGCCATTTGCCTTCACTGGCAACAAGTTTGAGTTCCGGGCTGTGGGCTCCTCGCAATCACTCGGCTTTCCAAATACATTCCTGAATACAATCGTGGTAGAGGCAGTGGATGAGACCATTACCCTCTTCGAGAAAAAGCTGAAGAAGATCAAGGACAAGAGAATGGCAATTCTCGAGACAATCACAGATCTCTATTCTGGAGCCAAATCCATCATCTTCAACGGTGATAACTACAGCGAGGATTGGGTTGAAGAGGCCACACAGCGGGGGTTGCCCAACCATCAAACATCGTTTGACGCCCTGCAGGTTCTGAAGAAGAAGACACATAGCAAATTATTTGAAAAATACAAGGTCATCAAGCCGAACGAGCTTGAGGCAAGGTACAACGTGGAGATAGATCATCTTGCTAAAATTATACAGATCGAGGCAAACACCCTTCGGTTCATGCTACGATCAGAGATCATCCCGGGGGTACTGACCTATCTCGGCAATATAGCAGCTGGAAGCGGGTCGGTCCTGGAGAAGCTGATGACCCAGTTCAACAGCCAGCTGGAACACAGTATCAGAGAGATTGAGGTTCTTGATGAAATGCTGGATACATTCAATGCCGAGGAAGACGAGGTGAAACAGGCGAAATTTGCAGTCATGAAAATCCGACCGCAGCTTGACGTACTCCGCCAGGTAACTGAGTGGTTCGAAGAGAATACACCCTCGCACTATTGGCCCTATCCCACCTATATCGATATTCTCCACAAGTACTGAGGAAATTCATGCCATCGAATTTGTCCAATCATTGGACACCGCATACAATGCTTGCACAGGCTATACTTAAAGGATAAAAACAACTTGTTCTATGTGGGACTGATCCCACCGGTGAAACATTATGGCTACAATCTACCAAAACCCCAACACTACTTACCTTCCACGACTTCCAATCTCTGCCAAGCTGCAGGCATTGGCAAATCGTATCCGTGCCCGGATCAGCAATGCAACCACTACCGACGAGGAATATGAGCAACAGATCCTTCGCAAGAAAATGGAGAAGCAAATTAACAATGCCAGGAACCAGCTCCTGTACATGAGAAATTACAGGTAACACTAATTCTTTCCTTAAATCAGCTCTCCCTGCTTCTCAGAGCGGGGATTTTTTTTCGACGACGAATCCAGCGTGTCCAATCTTTGGACAGGAGGTTCAAAACCTGCACACCGAGTATATATACAGAAAAACTAAGTATTATATGTGGGCAAATACCCACGAGTGAAACAAAATGGGAACGAACGACATCGAAACCGAGTGGGTCATTGAGACCGATGCGATCGAGAGGGAGGACATAGAAAATCCAACTCGTGGTACGACTGGTACTGAGCTGAATACTGAGAAGGCTCGTGCCATCAAGAAAGCAAGATATGCCCAGGTTAGCAAAAATATTTCCTCGAGGGTGGCAAAGACCCACATCACCCCGACCGAGGTGGTGGAGAATGAGTCGCGTATTGCTACCATTGTCAGGACTCTCCGAGTCAGGATCACTAAAATCCTGGCCAGAGATGCTGAGAAGGAATACGAGAACGACAGAATCCGCAGGGAAATGTTTGAGAAACGCGAGCGACTGAACGGCAAGATCTACTATCTTCGGCATTATCGCTAGGGCTGTCACAGGGGGCCCCATTCTACACTACAAAATTTTCTAGAATTGTACTCAATATATTCAGATGCCACTATCAGATTCAGTCTTGGATTGTGACAAAGCTCGGCGTTGAAGCAATTACGTGACCTGCTACCCCTTGATTACTCCAATTCTGGCTGTAAGGTTGCAACGGCCCAGGTATTTCCCTGAGGACCAATGACTGCACCTCTTCTATCTCCATTTGCAAAGGTCTCAGGCTCACGGATGAGTGTTGCCCCTTTGTCAAGTGCTCTCTGAATAGTAGCATCACAGTCGGGTACATAGATATGAAGGATAGATTTGGCAGGAGGATAGTAGTTATTGCCCTCTCCAATCATAATCACACTGTCCTTGATCTTGAGCTCGGCATGCACCACACCTCCCTCATCATGGGGAAAATGAGATATCAGCTCGGCATTGAAGACTTCCTCGAGAAATTCTATGACGGGTTCGGCGAACTGTACGACCAAGAATGGCGAGACATGATTGTGCGTCTTGGGAAGGTAGCTCATAGGATGCGAAGGTATTGGGATTCTAAAGTAGGTTGGGGTGAGCGAATATTTTATCGTGATGTCTGTGTGGAGCGAACTTCCTGAGCTCTGAGACGGATGAGTTGCAAGGCGGTGAGGTCATGATGATACAGCAGGGAGAGTTCTGCAAGATACTTGGAGGTGGTGATATTTGGCAGTGTTTTGATGAGGTAGTCCCGATGGGGTGTTTCTCTGAGGATCTGCATGATACTGCTCTCATTGTCTACCAGTGCCAGCAGTGCATCTTTGATAATGGTGAACTCTGACTGGCGGAAGGCGTTGACTAATTCCTCGTTGCTGGGAAATTCATTGGACCACGACCATGGTTCCTGCTTGACTGCAGCCTCCCACTGATCTAGCCGTCGCTGTCGGTCGATTTTATCGAGAGTATCCAGCACTGTGCGTCTTTTACCCAGAAAATCCATGAGTACCATGTGATTGAGAAAATAATAAGGTCGCTATATACCGGGTTTTATAAGAATTTGAACTTGTGACTCTCACTTGAAACGAACTGTAGTCTCGATAATCTGGACATTGAGGCTGAGTCTCTCAATTAATTTTGTAAGAATTTTCAACAGGTTGGAGGGATGCACTCCCAGCTCTGCGGCAAATTGCAGGTAATCGAAATTCTGCTTTTTCGATAGTCGCTGTTCAATGGTCTTGCGTTTTGAAACACCGTTAGAGCCTCCATTGAAGGTGGTGTACTGCATGCCACCAAAGCTGTGGTCAGACACTGTTCCAAAGCGATCGTACTGCTGTTTCTTGCGGGGATCTGACAGTATAGAATATGCCTCGTTAATTTTCTTGAATTTTTCCTCTGCCTCTTTGAGGTCCATCTTTGCCTGATCTGGATGGTACTGCTTGGCAAGGGAACGATATGCTTTCTTGATCTGTGAGGCAGATGCAGACCGTGCAACTCCCAGGACGTTGTAATAATCTGTCATTGCACAACCTCCAAGATCACTATATCTGACTTTAATTTCAGTTCCTATTAAGCTTGGGTTGGGGAGATTGTCACGGGAGAGATCTAGGTGCTCGACAAGTGCCAGGATTATCTTGATGGAATAGTTAGATGCACACGAGTATCCTAAAATGCCAGAAGACTGACTCCTGAGGGTTCAAAGTGCCTAGTATTGTTGGTAATGACAGTGGCCTGTTCAGCAAGAGCTATTGAGGTCACAAGGATATCCATGGCATTCATCTGATCAAACCCGATTCTGGCGACTAATTGCCCAAATTGCATAGCATGATCCAACCCAAAATCCAGGAGTCTGAAAGAGGATAACAACTCACTGGTAACCCTTAGATGTGAGGAGACTGCCTGAGATCGATAAACTCCATGAAACAACTCAGCTGCGTTGATAGTGGTGGTATACAGAAGATCAGAGCGTTTTAATCGGCCTAACAGAGCAAGTGCCTCTGGTTTTTTACGAAACAGGGCAATCAGGAAGTCTGTATCTGCAATATACTTCATAGATCAATACTCCTCAATTGTGTCTTGTCACGCTGTTGCATCACCTGTTCAATGCTATCAGCGAGCTCTTCCCAACCGGGGAGCTGGTTAACTGTCTCCAGGATACTTTGGGGATTGCCCTGTTGCTTCACTAATCGCAGGATCACATCGGTAAATGACTCGTCTGGCTGTTTCAACAACTTGAGCTGCTGATAGGCATCATCTGAGATAGTGATATTCTTGCTCATACTCATATACACGACCTTCGTGTATTAAAATCTTGTCAGTATAAAAATTACTGAATGAGAAGGGTTCATGGTCCACTGAAATGCAATTTATGATGGTAAGGATAGTTAATCTGGGTAGTATCAGAGTACAAGTGCCAGGATGATCATGATGGGAATGACAAAGGATGCACCGACTGCCAGTCCAGGGCCAATTGTAGATGACAGGTCCTTGGCCTTCTCCTCATCGTAGCGTCGATCGATCAGGATTCGTGTGAGTCCACCCAGTGCCATGGGTACGGCCATATGCGGCGGGAACAGCATCCCTATCACTATGCCCAGAAAGACGTCTGTGCCCAGTTTTGTAAACAGGACTGCCAGTCCCATAACGATAAAGAACACTTGCAGGTCGATGAAGCTGGTGACATCACGTGATGCAAAACTGGCAAGGATTGCTCCCTGGACAGGGAAGGCAGGAGCGGGAAATTCTGCAGTACCAATACCGAGAGCCGACCACATCAGCAGAGCGAAGATCGGTGTGGTAACTGTGGTCGCCAGATATCCCGCAATATATGCCTTGAGCACTCGCTTCTCACCGATACCATTCATTCTACCAAGTTTGGTTGCAGATACAATTCCAGCACTGCCATCAGATTCTGTGCTGGGCATAGCAACGTAGGAAGTGAAGCCAGTGCCGCCGGCTAGAAATATGGGCAGGACATCAAAGATGAACGGAGGGGCAATGGCAGAGTTGGACTTTGCAGTGCCGACGATATAGAGGTAGCCGTTGACCATACCTCCAAGGATAATATTCCAGAACATTAAGACCGCTACGATCCACAGTGCAACACCGGGCAGGATCTGCAGGGAGTGGACATAGGTGACAATTATGACATAGATGGCGGTGAAGACAAGGAGGACGGTCTTGTTCTTTGCCAGGAGACCAAGGAGCGAGGGTTTCTTGGCAGATTCTGTATCAGATTCCGTAGATTCTGTATCAGATTCTGTACCAGATTTGGCAGACTCTGTCTCAGATTCTGAGGATTCTGCTGATACAGCTGATTCCACTGGCTTTCGCAGAGCAGGAATGAAGGTACTCAACAATTTTCGCAACAGGGGGAACAGTACTCCCCAGGCAATGGGACCCACGATCAGACCTCCCAGCATGATCGCCAGTGCAGGTACAAAGTAGACCTCCTGCAATAACAGGTTGAAGACATCAAAGAAGCCACCGCTCTCTGGACTGACTGACAGGGGTGCCAGCAGGAAGATGCCGAGGAAGGTGTAGAGCAGGGTCGACACAAAAAACGGCGTCACACTCACCTTGGGCTTCCCAATCAGAATTCCGGCAGCAAACAGTGCCAGACCCACGGGACCTAGCATGATACCGAATATAGAGTTCTGGCCAATATTGGAGAGATCAATGATAAACAGCTGGGGTACCAGAACAGTGACCAGTGCCACGATAAATCCCCAGCGTGCCAGCCTCCAGAACAGTGGACCCTTGGTCTGTGCCTCATCGGTGAGCACTCCCACCTGTGAGTTCTGATTGATCACTCCAGGGAAGGGATAGGTCTCATCGTCATTGACAAAGGAGTCTTTCATGAACCAGCCAAAGACGAGTCCCATAAATCCCGGCACCAGCATCAGAAAGTAGTGCACCAGCAGTGGCACAATCCACTCGGGTGTGAATACTGTGCGGGAGGCAATAACTTCAGGTGATGGAAGCAGCCACCATGGTGGCACAAAACTCAGCCCAAAAAATGCAGGGTTGGTTGCCAGCCAGATCAGGAATAGCAGTCCCACAGATGCCTCTGCTGCCTGGGTGGCACCGTAGGCAATGAGTATCGTGGTTAAATTCTTGCGAGAGGCACCGTGCTTGCGACGGAGAACCTGGCGACTGATGAGGAGTACTGCCATGGGCCCAATCCCTACGCTCACGAAGCCCATTGAAATTTTTAAGTAGCTTGCCAGCCAGTTCATTCCCAGCCCCATGATCACTGCCAGGAAGAGGATATAGCGGAGGGAGATGTCTGCTGATTGATCGTCATCGAATGATGGTTGAGTTCGGGTATGAGAGGGTACGAGGATCTGTTCTGTCATGTGGTTCACTCCAAGTTTAGGATACCTAAGCTAACTAGTTTAGTTTTCCTAATTTATTATGATACCTTATCTCTTAGGATATATAAATATTTTTAAACCTGAAGGGAGAACCTTGTTGTGAGCATGGCAACCGATCAGGATCCTCAGGAATCTCAGGAATCTCAGGAATCTCAGAACCTTCAGGAATCTCAGGACCCACAGAAACCACAGATTAATTTTATCGAGCTGCTCAGCAATGAGACCCTGATGAGTGTGATCTTCATCCTGCAGACCTATGAATCTCTCAATCTCCGCCAGATATCGACAGTCATGGGAATCTCAGAGCCATCTACCCATGCCCATATCAAAAAACTGCTGGACAGGAAGATCATTGAGCTTGACAGCTCCAAGGCAGGTCAGCGTGGCAAGTATTATCGCCTCCATCCCCTGGTCGAGTCCATCATCGATCGCGGTGAGGCAGATTTCGAGGTCGACCGGGAGAAGATCATTGATGCCACCTACTACACCATGATGGGACAGGTGCTGCGTACCGTGTCGATTATGACGCAGCGATTTGGAAGTTACCTCGGCAAGTACCTGGAGAATAATGCACAGACATTGGCAAATGACTACCAGAAACAATTGCAAGACGATACAGAGATCAAACCCTCAGCCATTGCATCAGGCAATCTCTCCATGGTACAGGTACGTACAGAGGAGGAGTTCAACGAGATCAAGAAGGCCTACACAGACTTTGTAGCAAAAGTCGAGGAGATCAACAGCCGCAATCACAACCTCCAGTACGAGGACATGTATGAATCTGTGATGATCTCAGGCATTATCATTCCCCTGCTCAAAATCGATCCTCGAAAATAGACTGGTATTACATGGTCGCATTGTTTGTCGTGAGAAAGAGGGATGTTGATTTAACTAATTATTCCTAAAGTGGCAAGAATTCACCTGACGTCTCCATACCCATGATTTGAACCGTTTGCCAAACTTGTAATGTGTGAAACTTATCACGGTCCACAG
>JAEOUB010000607.1 GCA_016839545.1 Candidatus Kariarchaeota archaeon
AACGAGCACATTGTCAATTCGCTTTACTCTGATCTCATATTTCTCAAAATTCATTGTGCCGGAGGAAATCTTCTCACCCTCTGAGAACAACTCATGACCGAAGGTTGAAATTATGGAAATGAATGCTGACATCATCTTCTCATGTATGGAATTTTGATGAAATGTACGAGAATGATAGATCATCCCATTGATATGCTGAACTAATAGTAGGACGAACTTTGGAGGTGATGTAGCCAGAGAATTACTTGATTGTTCATTTAAAGAGGAATAGACTCTGACTTGATCTTGATATGCAGAAACCTCATCTTCCATAGTGTATCTGAGGTAATCAAATCCCCGCTCTTTTGTGATCGCCAACCCTGCGAGAAGGATAGCCTTACCCTCCGCATACTCTCTCCTGTGGAGATATAACCGTGATTTCATCAGATAACAGGAAATAAGTGAATCGTACATAACATTCTTCTGGGTTGTTTCAATTAGCTCAGCAAGCAGATCCATTACCTCAATGTATGCCTCTTCACTGCCCCCGGCGATTACTTCCTCGACAAGAAGTTCTGCCTCATATAACTTGGCGTCTATCACAATCTCGGTTACGGTTTCTTGATCATTAATTACCTCACGGAAATAATTGGATGCTTCGACAATATCACGTAAGCGAGCTGTACTTCGGAGAGATAGGGCTTTACAAATCTTGTATCGGTTCTGAATATCACGGTTGGACTCGGTATCATGGAGATATTTCAGTCTCTCCAGATAGTTTTCATTGTCTTCCTGTCTTCCAATTTTATAATTGTGCTTGATGATAGTATAAAGAGTCCAAGAGAGATAGTAGCTGTTTCCGGTCTGTTCTCTCAATTTTAGAGATTCCATCAATTGATCTTTAACCTTGGAGTACTCGCCAGCACGACTGTAGCATAGTGCGATATTCTCATGACAATTGCCCAATTGTACAATTAGTTTTTCGCGTTCAAGTACATTCAGGGCTTGCTTGTGATGGTACAAGGACTGAGAGATGTCACCAGTCATACGATAGTAGTATCCTATATTGTTCTGCATTAATGCGAGTTCACGAGCAAATCCTCTCTCCTTTGCAGATTCCATGTGTTTTGTGAGTATCTCAATTGCCTGGGACAAATCACCAACGAGATACTTTGTTATAGCTTCCAAACGGCCGAAACGGATACTCCATAACTCTCTTAGATGCGAGGGCAGCTCCAAGAGCACCTGCCTGATTTTCTCAAGGATCTTTCTGACGTTATCTCGTGATCCTCGTCTCCACGCTGCATCCAGTGCCGTGTAGTAATTCCAGGCAACATGGGTTTTCACCTCAGGATGCTCACTCCGTATCAAATCATCATTTATCTGCTCGTAATACTTGAGTGTGTTATCATAATTCCCAAGGTGGAGTAGGAGGTAGTTGCGAATAAGATCTGCAATATGTGTTCCTGGTTCATGCATGTAATCGGGGTCCGACAACTCCAAGGTGACCAATTCGATCTGATTGCGATCGATTAGTAACATGAGATCGTCGATGATCACTGTAAGTGAAATAGTTGGACAATTTATTTAAGTATTTACCATATCGATACGAAATTTTTCAAGATTGGATTCCCTCAGGACCCGTTCTTATTGGTTTGAGTGCAACGATTAGGAAGCCAATGATACCCAAAATTAATGCAACCACAAAATTTGCCTCAGCAAAGATATTGTACAGCGGTGAAGAAGCAAAACCAGCGATGCTAGTTCCAAGTATGTTCAGTGAAGTTGCGATTCCAAAAATGAAAGAGAACTCACGTTTGCTCACCAGGTTGGCCATTTTTGTGATTTCAACAGTTGAATATGTGGCATTTCCAAAATTTAAGATAAAGAATGATGCAAGGAAAAACAGTGGATGAACCCATGAAAGTGATGCGGAAATTCCAGACAACAAGACGAACGTCCAGCCTACAAGCCGTAATTTCTGTGGGTGAATGAAGGAGTACAGTCTGCCCGTTATTGGCGCCCATATTGCCTGGACCAAGGAACCCAATCCTGTCACTGCCCCAATAATTGTTGCATTAAGGAGGATAACATTGAAACCATAGATTGAATACACAGATGAAATGAAGCCAAATACCAGCCCCTGTAAAAGAAACAAAGCAAAGATTGCCTGAACTCGAGGTGCTCTGAGAGAGGCTCGGTACTCGACAGGTTGAGTACGCTCAATCTTGTTGAAACTGATGTCTGAATCGATACCCCGGTCCTTTAATTCCGAACGGGTGAATTGTAAGACAAAGAGAAAGAGGACAAGATCAATAACTAATACGGCTACAGTGATCCACACAAAATAGGAAGGTGGATAATTATCTAGAACAAATCCAAGCAGAGTTGGTCCTGTAAATGATCCCAGTCCCACCATACTTGAGAGGAGACCATTCTTCAGTGCTCGGTCTCGAGTAGCCAGTGAAACAATACCTCTACCAGACATTGCTATGAGGTTCAAACCCAGCCTGATCATTGTCAGGAGCACCAGATAGACTGCGTTATTGGTTGTGAACAGGATCATGACCATTGCGATGAAATAAGTCGCATATGCCAGCATGTAGGCTCGCATCCGTCCTATTTTGTCCGAAAGTAATCCAGCTGGCATCCGGGTGAGTGCACCCATCAGGAGGGCAACTCCAGAGAAGATTGCCCAGAGATTGACTACTTCCAACTCTGTATAGCCTTGAGTAATTTGAAGGTAGATAGGAAAGTTGACGAAAACACCCCTGAATACGAAGAAGCCAACAAAGTATGGTACCATTACAGGTGTCATTTCAAACAGGGTCAGCTTGGGATTGGACTG
>JAEOUB010000608.1 GCA_016839545.1 Candidatus Kariarchaeota archaeon
AACAGAAAATGGAGATATGTAAAACCAATGATGCCAATTATGATGGCTTATTCTTCATGGGAGTGAAATCAACAGGCATCTTCTGTATTGCATCTTGTACAGCTAAGTTCCCATTGATGAAGAATATAACCTTCTTTGATACGATGGATGAAGCACTTAACAATGGCTTCAGAGGTTGCCAAAGATGCCATTCTGCCTCTCGTGGTTTACGACCAACATGGTTGTTAGACGCCATAGCATACCTCACAGATAACATTGACAAGAGTTTAGTCATGCAAGATTTAGAGAGCTATACTGGTAAACACAGAACCACGATATTGAAAGAATTCAAAAAATATTATCATCATAGCCCTATGCAGTATTTTCGTCAATTGAAAATGGATGCAGCAAGAAACAGGATTATGAAGGGTGAAGATTACCGAGACGTAGCATTTGGTCTTGGTTATGAGTCAATAAGTGGATTCAGAACATCGTTTAAGAAGTCGTTTGGAGTAACACCAGGGAGTGTATCGAAATGACCATACTTGTTCAGGTTATTCAAACTCCATTGGGTGCAATGCATGCAGGCGTTGATTCTTCCACCTCAACTCTTGTTTTTTTTGATTTTGACAATCGCAAGTCGTTTGATGACCTTCTTGAGAAACGAGTCAAAAAATGGGGTGCAACAGTGCAGGGTCGACATCCATTACATGAAGAAATTGAACAACAGATCAGCGAGTATTTCAATGGAACAAGGAAAAAATTCGATATACCTCTTACACTATCTGGAACCGAATTTGAGGTGGAAGTGTGGAATACATTGCTAGAGATTGGATATGGGAAGACAAAGAGTTATGGAGATATGGCCCAGATGATGGGTCGTTCCGCATACTTATCCCGTGCCGTCGGGAGGGCTAACAGTCAGAATTGTATCGCAATCATTGTACCTTGTCACAGAGTTATAGGATCAAATGGGAAGCTTGTTGGTTATGGAGGAGGCATTGACAGAAAAGAGAAACTCCTGGCTTTGGAGAATAAGGGTGTCCAGACATCGTTAGACGCCTTTGTATGACTCAGTCGGTCTGAACATAGGATCCGTTCTTGTGCGTTTCATCCTGAATCATATGCTTAATTCACTAAATTTGCTAATGTTTTTTGTATGTGAGTACAATTATGGTGGTGAGACTCAATGAGCCATCTTCCGTCTTCCCTTTCTGATCATCTCCGATCTCAATTTGACGATTCGTTCAAATTTATTCAGAAGGGAAAGACACGAATTGAATTTTCAGCGGAAAGAATTCTCACAGATCTCCTTGAGTCAGGCATAAAGATTTTCGATGCATTAGATATCCTAGATGAGGCAAAGCAAGGCTTCCACAGGGGAATTGAGATTACCGAGGTAACTCGACTTCTCAATGAAGCAATTATCGATCATGGTTACTCAGAGAGTCATCTTATACGTGGTCAAACATCACCATTAATCGTTGAGTACCCTGAATATGAGGAATTCCTCAATTTCAAAGAGATAAAGGACATCATCTCTCACGAATTGACTTCTTACAGCTATAGCTCCAAAACATACAAGATCATTGTTGAGGAGCTATTTCGTTTACTCCAATCACTGAGAATGACACGATTTAAAATAGAGAATATCCAAAAAATGATCCCAAGTGTGACCCGCAGTATCATTGAGATTGATCCATTTGACCCTGGAGTAATCTCCAACCTTTACAAGAAACTCAACTCCCAGTATGAGGTATTAATGGAGGTATCACAGTCATCAATTGAAGACCTTGAAAGTTATGTGCTCGTGGATTTCTTCCTTAACTCGTTTCGATTCATATTGTTAACTTACAACTACCTTCCTGGACACAATGTGAATAGTACGATATCTCAGGTCAATTCTTTGATTGCGGGGATCTCTGGATCTCGGGGGTATCTTTCAGAAAGTGAACTTTATGAATTGGGAAAAACAGCAACCGCTCTCGGTGCAAAACTGAAAAATGGTACTCGTGTTCAGAGACCTGAAGTATGGATGCACAAGGCCCATCAGCTAATGGATCTTGTAGTTCGCTTCAAGTACCAAGGGATTGTAAAATGGCTGGTAATAGTTGATCAATACAGCCGAGAGATTTACACACTCTTCTCTTCCACGTCGAGATTGAAGTATCAGTCTATGGTAGGCATGGCAATAACTGGGATCCATTCACTCTTGAATGAGGTCACAAATGACTCTATCAGTATGATTGAGCAACAAGACGGTGTGATAGTCATTGAGGGAAGGCCTACATTTCGGCTTGTAATATTCACCACTGAACGCCTTAATCCAAGACTGGAAGGTGTTCTCAAGCGTTTAGCAATAATTATCGAGCAGAGCTTGGGTTCAAGGATCGAGGAATTTAGAGGAGAGACTCAGGAAATAAAGAATACTCTCGATCCCATAATCACTGAGTACCTGGGTGTTTTGTTCAAGAAGTAGTTTTGCTGATACTCCAATATAGATTGATTAGAACCCGTGATCCGAAAATTATCGCAATTACTAGATAGACAGGGAGTAATACCAAATAAATCGTATTAACATTCCAGCTAAACAGTAGAAGGAGACCTATTGGGAAAATGGGAGCCAATGTACTGTTGTTCTGTGTGAACAGGGTGAATAGCTTTTCACTGTCTTGATCGGATTTTGTAATGACACGTGTGAGTGAGATATACAGAAGAGAACGCATAAGAAAAATGACTATTAGAAGAAATACATAGAAGAGACCTTGGATTCTAATTCCTGTTGGTACAAGAACATAAAATTCACTAGATACCAACCACAAATAGGAAACAATTACATACAGAGGATGCCCGAAAACCCCACCCAATATTCCAAGCAATGTAAGATATTTTAGATCTCTGTCATCGAGTGCTTCCAATCCTTTTGTCTCGTTGTCACGTAATGTCCATCTCCACGTCAATCCTACCATAATTAATGTTATTCCGAAACCTATGAAAATCAAATATCCAAGATAAGCAGCAAGAAGTATGGAGAGGGCTTCTATTTTACGATCCCTTGTCCATAGGTAATACCCCGGAAAGAATAGAGCAATCACAGCACTGATAACTGGACTTCTTCTTCCTGGGTATTCTTCAATCATATTTTTTTTCTCCATAATTGCCCTACAAGAATTATTCTGATTTTGCAGAGATAAACTGTGGAGTGTTTGAGATGGAATCTTATTTATCTTCCAATCTAGAAGGTAGAATATGGACAGAGTGATCTTCTTTGATCTTGATGCGACACTTTACTCTTACCGACACGGTCACAAAAGAGGATTAGAGGCTTCGTTTGACTATTGGCGAGAAGTATCAGAAAATGAAGAGTACAGCGATTTTGTCCAGAGGTACCAGGAAAGCCGTCATAATGTCAAAAGGTTCTTGGTGGGAAGTGTGGCAAACCATTCCCGTGCTCTCTATTTTCAGGGAATGGTTGAGAAGTTTTTTGGCTATTCAATTCCCCTCCATACTGCAGAATTGACCCAGAGGTATTGGGATACATTCATAGACTCAATTAGCCCTTTTGACAATGTTCGCTCTATTCTTATCCAACTCAGAGAGGACGGATACGGACTCGGGATCATAACCAATATGAGTGCAGAAATACAGCATCGTAAACTCCACAAGCTCGGGATAGATGATCTCTTTGATGTTATCGTTACTTCTGAAGAAGCTGGCCAACAGAAACCTCATCCCCATATCTACCTCCACGCTCTGAATAGGTTCAATCCCTCTTTAGTGGCAGAGAACTGTATCATGGTCGGTGATAACTGGGAGCATGATGTTGAGGCTGCAGAATATATTGGTCTGAAAGGGATTCAGGTCACAATGGACCTTTCGAATGAGCCGGTAAAAGACTCGCAGGTAAGCAATTTTGAGGAACTATATGAGCTGGTCAAAATCCATTTTGCTGAGCCTTTAGATGGTGTCATCAAGTATCAACTTGAGCATCAGGATCATAATTTGGAAAATCTGTCTTTGAATGTAGATGATCTTATTGTACTGAGAGATCGATTACATGAACTAAATCTGATCGGTGTCTATCCTGATGACTACTACATGACGCCTGGAGTAGGGTTTGGGAATGCAAGTCTGAGATACACAAGAGATAATCAGTTCCTAATTTCAGGCTCTCAGACAGGTAATATACCCACTACATCAAAAGATGATTACTGCCTGGTGACACATTGCGATATCAGCAGTAACCTCCTAGTATCGAAAGGACCAATCAAACCTTCATCAGAATCCCTCACACATGCTGCAATTTATGAAATTGCTCCTGAGATAGAGTGTGTCATTCATGTCCATTCCAAAAAACTATGGGACGCATATGAAAAACTTGAGATGCTAATTACCCCAAAGGATGTTCCTTATGGGACTCCAGAGATGGCACGAGCGATACAGGCAGTCTACACGTCATCTCCTGTACTTGCCCGTCCTGTGGCGATGAGAGGACATATTGAGGGATTACTCACCTGGGGAAAGACTCCCAATGAGGCTCTGCAACTCTACCTTGATGCTCTGAATGACCTGTCAAAAGACTAGGTCCAAACCACATTTTATGTAGAATCTGTTGATATGTATTATATGAGCTCAGTGCTTCTCAAAATGGAGTCATATCCCAAAGGAAAATCTGTTAGGTTTCACGGGATTGCCGCCATTATCAGCTTCATTGCCTACTCTTCAATTATTGTCCTTGGTTTCGTACCGATCACAGAAAGAATTGATGAAAGTGGGGTTTCGACTTCCGAGCTCCAAAATACAACTGACAAGACTCAGGTTGATTTCATAGTAGCAAGTCTCCAAGATGTCATATCTGACGTCTATCTACTCTATTTCCTCGATTATCTCTTCATCATTGCAGGGTTGATTCTTCTCTTCTCAATTCATTCACTGATTTTCCTCAAACTCAGGTTCCATGCTCGAATTCGCTTCCTACCTCTTGCAGGTCTTTGGTTCACCGTCCTCTCGAGATCTCTTGATGCTCTGGAAAATCTCTGGGTCCTTCTTATGGTCTCAAATCCTGAGGGATATCCCTCTATTCTTATCTGGTTGGTCAATACCACTGAATCTATCAAATGGTTTGCCGTTGGATTGGACTATGGAACAGCTTTTCTGGGCTTTCTGATAGTTTTAGTTCTTTCATTTACTGGGAATCTACTGTCGAACTCTGACTCTGAATAAAATGAAGTGTTCTCGGTTTGTGAGTCGATGATAGGTATCCTCTGATATCTCTTTCGCTTTTTCAAGGGGTTTTGGTTCTAGGAGGCTTTCGACAAATAATCCATTCACGGCAAAAGCTTCAAACATCTCAGTCAGGGATCGATGGTAATTACTGACAATCACTTTCTGTCCTCCGATGCTCCAGACATCATGCACCAATTTTCTCTCAAAGTAGTTGGTGAGATCAAACCAGGTTCTACTTGCAGAGGGATGATGAGTCGAGAAGACAACATATCCATCATCCCTGAGATGAGTGCGTATTTTTCCAAATAGTGAGTTCCAATCTTCTACATAATGTAATGCAAGACTTGAGACTATAATGTCGAATGTCTTTCCGTTCAGGAACTCAAAATCCTCTTTTAGGTCTGCAATGTGAAATGTCGCCTTTTCGCCAAACTTCCTTCTGGCAATCTCAATTAAGCCAGCACTCAAGTCCATTCCGGTGACATTTGCTCCTTTATTCAATAACTCTCCAATTAATGTCCCACTCCCACAACCAAGGTCGAGTACATCCTTTCCTAAAAGTTCTGGGAGGAGGGCAACCAATGCTGGTCTCTCATACAGAGCATTGTGTATAGAAGTTGAGCTTTTCTCAGCATATGCCTCAGCGTGGATTTCAAATGCATCTGACACAAGTTTTTCAGAACATGGTCGATCATAACGATTTCTAAGACGAAAAGTTCCTTTTGACAGATTCCACTGTGATTAATAATGAAAGTCATCTTTAATAGAGTTTCAACC
>JAEOUB010000609.1 GCA_016839545.1 Candidatus Kariarchaeota archaeon
GATCTCTTTGATGCTCTCACCGGCATCCAGTATGGCAGAATTGATGATTCCTTCGGCTGGATGGTTAATGTTGCATAGGCACCAAAACTAACTTAATACAATCATTCCTATCTATAGCTAGTGGTACATGATATCAAGATCAAATTACGGCACGACTGCCCGTTTCTAGAACTGACTCATCATTTTGATGGCATTGCCTACGGATACTGTATCCGGTCCTATGATGTCCTCTCAATCCCTGGACATCTAGATAATGATCTCAAGAAAATTGCCAAGGAGAGTTTTCCCAATTTTGATACCTGGAAGATCAGCGAGGCACAAAACAAAGTATCCTATATACAGATGGGCTGCCTGTGCGACTCACTCTACGATATCTCAATCACCGGTGAGATCCAGAGAAGAGGGGGATTGATCCGATACCCTATCTCCTATCAGGACGGCTGGGAGACCTATTCAATCACGGGATTTGATGCTAAGGTCAGTGCCGATATCCTTGCGGTGCTGGATGAGATCAGAGAGAAAGAAGGTTATGAGATCGAGATCATATCCAACAGGGATGTGGGTCTGTCAGGATTGTTCCAATCCCAGCTGATCTCAGGGCCTGAACTGTTCTCCGATTTGACACCCAAGCAATTGGACACCCTGATCCTGGCAATTGATGAGGGATATTACCAGATGCCACGTCAGGTGAGAACACAGGACATTGCAGAGCAGTTAGGCCGCCAGCGCTACTCTGTTGACAAACTGATACGTGCAGCTGAGAATAAAATCATCAAGAACCTGACCCCCTATCTGTACTTCAAACAATATCTAGACTCTAGGCCCAATTTGGAGCAAGAATCTCAAGGTTAACCCCATACTTGAGCTGATATCGCTTCCTCGGTCGGGAGTAACGATCAACAATGACTGAATTCACGAGACTGCGTAATGGATACTTCGACTGACCCTGAGAAACTTTCCATATCTCCTCACGGAGAAGATCCTCTTCCTCACAATTGTAGATACGGAAATTGCGATCCTCTGCGTCAGAGTATCCCTGTATCTGCACATAGCCATCATATTCCTGGAGCTTAATGGTGTCAAATTCCACAATTTCAGGAGTGAGCTCTATCTTCTCAGGCTCACCCACAGGTGCGGTCCGGCTGAAATCCACTCGCTTTAACTTGTCAAGGTCCTCCACGAATCTCTGAGTGATGATCACCAGCTCGTCTATTGTTCGGGTCTTGGATACAAAAGATGCCAGGCGTTCCACCAGCAGGATATAGGCGACTCCAGATTGCAATGTCCTGTCACGAACAAAATCAGCAATATTGTGCATGAACCGCTGGGGCGAGGTGTACTCGATGAGGACATCGTAGGTCTCCTGGGGAATGGTGATAGGCCGCTCCCTCTGGAGCAGAGAATGACCTGTCCTGGTCCTGAAAGGCCTGACCAACCGGTACAACAGCAGATCTGTCCGTATAAAATTCTGTATCAGTTCCTGAAAATTGTAGAGGACATCCTGATGAAACTCTCGATTGGTATAGTCCCAGAAATCATCCCATACTGACAGGTAGAGTAGCGCCGGTCTTCGAGGCAGGGTGAATATCATCCAGTAGGGAAGAGTCTGTTCAAGGTCATCAAACGGCTTCACCACCCGAGGATTGATCGACTGCCACTTTTGCTCAGCCCAGCGAAGGTGAGCATCGGTGGTGAGATCAATTCCCTGAGGTAACTTGAAAACCTTTGGTGGCAGCTCGAACTTGGATGGGTCGTTGATAAACGACAAAATAAGCTCCATCCACTTCTCAGCATTTTCACCTAGCACTGTAGACAAATTGAGCCACCCTGTATAGTCCCCAATAGGTAGTATTAGTTTTATGCATTTTGATTATCAGTAGACCATGATCTGCAATCATACACGGTGAGCCTTTCTTAACACAAAATTATATGAATAGAGGAAGTATAATAATAGGGATCAAACAGAAACAGGAATAATGAAGGTAAAGGATGTCGAAATCGATGACGATTACGTTGTCGTACACAACGCCGATAGTATACTGGACGTGGCAAAGAAAATTGCAGAGGCTGGAATACCTGACGCCGTAGTACTCGATGCTGACGACAAGGTTGTCGGTTCACTTGATGACTACGATATCATATCCAAGGTGATTGCCCCTGAGATGGATCTCAAGAGTACCACTGCTGCAGATATTATGTTTGTACCCCCACCTGTGCGACTCTCCACCGAGCTAGAGAAGGTACACGAGATGATGGAGAAGCTGGAAGCTACTGCTCTGCCAGTTATTGATGATGACAACAAGCTGTTGGGTGTCATCACGATCATGGATATCCTCGAGGCAGAAGCCTTTGAGAATAGATCCATCTGTGACAAGATCCTGGGTAGATAATTATGAGAAGAGGTGGAGGAAGCCGCGGAGGCGGTTTCAGTGGAGGTAGTCGGAGTTTTGGCGGCGGTAGTCGTGGAGGAGGCAGTAGGGGCTTTGGTGGCAGCTCTCGAATGCATCGATCATCCCATCGGCACTATCGCCATCGTTCCTACTATGGGCCCCGGTATTATGGGCCCCGATACTACGGTGGTGGATACTATGGAAGCAGAGGACGTCATTACAGAGGAGGCGGAGGAGCTGGACTCATTATCTTTCTCCTTATTGTTCTGTTCATTGTGGCGTTGGTGGCTGCTGCAATCATGAGTGCTCCAACCAATCTGGGTGTGGAGATGGCACCGGGACAGACATATGTCGTTCCCTACAGTTCATTCAGTGATGGTGATATCAGTATTGATGTGATCAATGGGCAGGTTGATATCTATA
>JAEOUB010000610.1 GCA_016839545.1 Candidatus Kariarchaeota archaeon
AAGGCTGACAGAGACAAGGTTCGTAAGATGTTCCTTCAGGCAGCCCTGCTAGGTATCATCTACACAGCCATAGTCTATTTCCTGTCTCTATTAATCTGAGCAGTTTGTCCTTACATCAAGTATTTACCTTAGAAATAAAATTTCATTAAATCTACACAAATTGATCATATTTATATACTTGAGTGTGTATTTAACATTTGTTGATTTCTCAAATAAACACTTGAGAAATAAGGAAGTGTCAACTATGCAGAATAATGACGAAAACCCATTTGAACCCGAATTTGAACAGAATATGGAAGGCATCGATCAGGCTGGAGATGCCAAGATGGCTAAGGCCTACAAACTATCTTCAGCCCTCGTACGAGATAGACTGTCCCAGGAGAGTGAGGAGGATCTCACCCTCTTGGATGGGACTCTCGAGGATGATGTCATCAGTATTGATGGAACCTACGACCATATCCACAATGTCTTGAAGCTGACTGGAATTCCTTTCAAAAGAATCCGGATGGAGCAACTTGACCAGATAAAGCTACGACCTGATCAGACCGTGTTCGTTAACTGTGGAGGGAGTTTTCCCGCCTCAGGTATTCGTAAACTGGTCACATTTGTGAATCAGGGAGGTCAGCTGATCACCACAGATTGGGCATTGAAACATGTCCTGGAACCAGCTTTTCCTGATAAAGTCCGCTTCAATGGAAAATCTACTGCAGACGAGGTAGTTCGGATAGAACTGGTGGACAGAGAAGATCCTGTTGTCAAGGGTTTCCTTGATGAGGAGGCTGATCCCGTATGGTGGCTAGAAGGTTCTTCCTACCCCATTCAAATCCTTGACAAAGAAAAAGTGAAGGTCATGATCCGATCCAAAGAATTGGGTGATAAATACGGAGATGATGCAGTGGTTGTCAAGTTCAATGTTGGGGACGGTGTTGTCTACCATATGATCTCGCATTTCTACCTTCAGAGAACGGAGACACGTGACAAGAAGCAGGAAATGGCTGCGGATATGTATGCTGCATCAAAAGGAGCATCTGCCGGAGTCGGTGCCATGTTTGCAGCAGAAGAGGATATGGACTGGGGTACAGTACAATCTGCATCTACATCTGCAGAATTCGTCACTCGCTCAATCATCGAGCAGAAGAAACGGGCGAAGAAATTCGGGTTCGGAAAGAAGTAGGTTTGTTGAATGCATGAAAAACGAAAGGATCCCTCAAAAATACTCGGGGATCCCCTCCGAGTCAGACTCTTTGAACTCATCAAAGAGGGATCAAAGACAACTGTGGAACTAGCAGATATTCTTGGTAAGGACAGGATGGAACTCTACCATCATCTCAAACAATTGGAGGATGCAGGTCTGGTATCGTCATCCTACAATACCAAAAGGATGAAAGAGTACCAGGCTACCTCTACTGAACCCCAGATCCAGCATATGGAGCAGACCACCCTGATCAACCCCTTCAAAAATGAGATGACAGGCCTCGTTATACTATCGCCCCCGGCAGAGCCTGAACAGTACCGTGAGTTCAGGAATTATATCGAACAAGCGGCAAAACTCTGTGGAAGTTCTGTACCTGATGACTTCGAGATTATCCAGGTCCAGGTGAGAACGGAGTCGAAAACACTTGAGGTGGCCAAGAATGAAAATATCATGGATGAGCTTTCAGGGATGGGAGCTCCAATATCACAGAGCTACGGTTCAGTTCACGATTTCAAACGCAAGAGTTCTCGAAGAAGAAAGAAATAGATCAGCCAAGTAAGCTTGTTCGAAGCCAGTTCTTTAAATCTGTAAATGCATCTTCATTCATCCCATGTTCTGCCTCATAGTACTTCACTGTGGGTTCTTGTGTCGCATTAACAATCCGTTCCGCAACCTCAAGAGGGACGTAGAAATCATTGGAAGCAAAACCCAGATGGACAGAACCCGAGGGAAGTTCAGAGATAGCTTCAATAGGGGCTGTAAAAGCAAGTGCCTCAATATAGGATGCAAGCTCCTCTTCAGAGAGTTTGGAACCGAACCTGAACCAATCTGAGAAGTGAGCAGTCATTGCCATGAAAGCGTAGGATCTGTACGAATATCCGAGCTGGGAGAGTAGACAGGCAAACATCGCTCCAAAATCGTGAGCACCTAGAGAAACCCGAGTTCTATCCACGATTGTCAAGGATAACAGATAGTCCTCCACAATTTTCAATTCTATGAGTTGGTTTTTTATGAGCGTAAGATCATGATCCTTGTCTGTCTTCCACCACTTGGATGTGTACGAGGTAGGGTCTTTGTCAAAGATATCCTTGTCAACTGACCAGAAGCAGTCAGGAAGAATTGAAACAATGCCCTGTTGTGCTAGTTCTTTCGCCATGGGCAGGAATTGATCCTTGTTCGAGTCTCTTGCATGTGTCTCCAGCCAGTGGATAAAGTGGATTGCTGGAAAAGGCCCCTCACCATCTGGAATCACAAGATATACGGATACAGAACGGTCACCTGAGTGGAGAATTGCATCCCTAACCGTGACCTCTCCATCGTTGTCCTCATTCCGTGTCTCAATTCTGATGGGAAGAGGAGTGTAGTTTACAAGTTGGCGAATTATGGTGTTCAACCCAGCTAAGAGAGGTACAGACCCATATTAAGGGTATTGCCACAGCCAGCTGAGATATTGATTTTTGCCAACCATTATAACGGAGATTGCCTATTGTGAGATTGTGGTGTTTTACAGACCGATTTCATTGCTCGCTCTGGTCGGGATGAGTACTGCATCCATCTATTTCTTCATTCAAGATCAGGATATTCTTGCAAAACAGCTGGCTTTCCTGGGACTTTACAGTTTTCTTACTCTATTTTATTTTCTCAAATCCCTGTACTATCGTCGCCACAAAGCCACCTTTAACGAGATTTTCTTCGTGGTGGGAATCCCTATAATTCGCCCTCTTCTTGCCATAGTAGGACAATTAACAGAGATCAATTCACTCTTCGAAGTCGGAGTCTATGCAGAAATCACCGTGAGTGAGCAGATATGGCAACTGCAGTTATCCCTTGCGTCCTTATTGGCATTACCGTTCTACCTCTTTGCACTCTATCTCTTACTGAGGACATTTATCCGCTATGAATTTCTTCGGTGGACAGCGCATTCATCAGGTGGATTGCCTGGCACACTGACCGGATTAATCCTGTCAGTAATGGTTGGTACAATCTATCTGGTTGTTGCAATCCTTTTTGGTGATCTGATGTTGGTGATCTTTGGATTTGTATACACCATCACAGGACTTCTCAGCTTCTTTGCATGAGACAGGGTTTGGAAAGTAATAAATCAATACTCCAAATTGTGAAAGAGTGTATTTAAATACAAATACGCATTAAATATGACAATAATCAGCCCGGTGGAATGAATGAAGGAGAACCTTGTAAGAGAGAAGGGATGGGCATTGCTCCGTGCTCTGTTTCTCGCAGCCAAGAAAGATGGTGAAATAGATTTTGATGAACAGAGGATTCTCAAGGCGACTGATGATAATGTCATGCAATTACTCGAAACTGTTCGACGAGCATGGGATGATAGTGTCCTCACTGAGACAGAAAAACAGCAGATCACGTTTATGATCAAGAAAATTAAGGATGATGCTGTAAGTCTTGCAGAGTATGATAGTGTCATCTCTGAGCAGGAAGAGGAAATGCTAAATATTATCTATGAAAAGATCTATGAATTTCTTGAACTGCACTAATCACAGTTGTACTGCAGCACAGACAAGCAGCAGGTTACGACGGACAGGAACCAGGCTACCTTCGGATGCATCTATCCATTCATCCTGAGTGTGAGCACGGCCGGCAAGCTCCACACCTGCGACTGATATAGCAGGTATCCCTTGATTGAGAGGGACATTGGCATCTGTTGAACTGGCAGTGAAATTTGTCTCTAAACCAAGCTGAGATTGCACTTTCTCTATCACTTCTCTGAAAGCAGGATCATCCATCTTCCCAGGTGGCCTGTGACCGACAGCTTCGAATTCAAAAGAGATGTCTCCCAATCTTGACGAGGTTTCCTTGTTAGCTGCGTGCTCTGCCAGGTTATGGATCTGTTCGTTTAGTGACTCTAATTCACTGCTGAGTTC
>JAEOUB010000611.1 GCA_016839545.1 Candidatus Kariarchaeota archaeon
CAAAAGGAGCTCGAGGTACTAATTGCTGTTTTACTGTCGGGAGAGCATATCCTCCTGGAAGGGCCACCGGGAACATCAAAATCCACACTTCTACGCTATGTAACCGAGAAATTACATCTTCCACTGTTTCAGATAGAGGGAAGTGCAGATCTCACACCCGCCAAACTCATCGGGGTCTTTGATCCCAAACTGGTTCTAGAGGATGGTTTCAAGGCAGAATATTTCCAACCCGGACCACTCTTTTCTGCTATGACCGAGGGTGGAGTCTTCTACATTGATGAGCTCAACAGAGCGGCACCTGATGCAACTAATGCACTGATCCGATCCATAGAAGAGGGTGAGCTGGTCATTCCTCGCTATGGCAAGATTGTTGCCAAGCCCAGTTTTCGGGTAGTCGCAGCCATGAATCCCTTTGATGATACAGGTGTTACACGAATATCCCGTGCTCTGTTCGATCGGCTTTGTCGTATCAAGATGGACTACCAGTCGCTTGAGGAAGAATTCTCTATCGTCCGCCATAATATCCCTGAAGGACGACCAGAGACACTCATAGAGATTGGCACCAAGATTGCACGAGCCACACGATTTGATGATCGCCTCCGCCAGGGTAGTTCTGTGAGAGGAGCAATTGATTTTGCCAATATCTGCCCCAACCTGGCACTTATCAGGAGTGGTTATTCTCCCCGTACCATACTTGATGCAGCACTGGCGGCATTTTCAGGAAAGATCTGGCTGGAGAACCCAGGTCTGAAAGAGGAAGAGATTATCCTTGAACTGGTGGAAACAGTGTTGCGTACCCTTGATGAGTCATTTTTCGACGAACTCAATATTGATCTATCTGATAAAAAAAAAGAATAGGCAAGTTTGAGGAACTGCTCGAGGAGCTGGGTGGCATAGGTCTGGAACAACTGGACACCGATTCATTGCTTGACAATTACTATGATCTAGAGGACGACGACCTTTTCAATCTTGATGAGATCGATCTTGACGCTCTCGATGATGGCGATGAGATCCCCAGCATCCTTGACATTGAGATGGTTGGCAAGACATTCTGGAAAAACCTCACTGAGTTTGGAGATAAAACTCGCGAGATTGCCACTGAAATCATCCTGAAATTTGTACAGGGCACCCTTGGAGGAGAGCATGCTCTGCCCACCTATGTCTCTGTGCCTATGAAGTCAGGTGATCTGATAGACATGGACATCGATGCCACTTTAGAGGCTCACATTGAGCATCCCTTGGGGGAGATGGTACCTTGGGGGTTTGAACGACGTACCTCCCGTAACCCGGTACTCCTTGTCCTAGATACCAGCTATTCGATGAACGGCCAAAAATTGACCATAGCCGGCATCGTGGTGGGAGTGTTGGCCCATCTGTTACCATCAACCGACCTTGCAGTCATAGGGTTCAACAAGGAACCATACATGATCAAACGCTTCGATGAGGCGATCTCCAAATATTATATGATCCACCGGATTATGAGTATCAAACCCAGAGGGGGTACCAACCTGGCAGATGCCATCAG
Organism: Candidatus Kariarchaeota archaeon; assembly: GCA_016839545.1. GTDB lineage: Archaea > Asgardarchaeota > Heimdallarchaeia > Heimdallarchaeales > Kariarchaeaceae > Kariarchaeum. The sequence continues at coordinate 1,526 of JAEOUB010000611.1, forward strand.
GCACAGTGCTCAGATGATATTTCCCTATCATCCTCATGGGAGGGTGATTATGCTAACAGATGCAGATCCCACATCAGGCAAAAATCCTATCCCTGAGGCTTCAAAGCTGCATACGTTTGACTTACTCCTCTTTCCTGATGGGAATGAGTTTGTTGCACAGAAACTTTGTTTCGAGGCTCATTCAGCAGAGTATTACAGGATCAAAGGATATCCACAGATACAGGGAATCATAAAATCGATATTTGAGAGATCAGGGTAATGAAAATAGTGAAAGAAGAATAAAAATAGAAATGGGAAGTTATTCTTTAGATTGACAATTGCTTTTTATCTCGCGGGTGGTTACTGACCATGTACGGTAAAAGGGGAATTTAGGGAGATATAGTCATGGAATGGGATATTAGCCAGAAAATTGCATTATTAGGAGATGCAGCAGTCGGCAAAACCTCTCTTCAAAGTCGCTATATGGGACTGGGTTTCAAGGATAACTATCAAGCCACACTCGGAACCAATTTCTCTTCCAAGCTCTATCAAACTACACTGAGAGATGGCAGTGCCAAAAATGTGCGGGTTTTCATTTATGATATGGGTGGACAGGAACAATACAAAGTCATCCGCAAGCGCTTTTTTGACGGCGTCTCAGGATGCATACTGGTATTTGATGTAACTCGGCCCTATGATCCCCAGAACCAGATACTTCCGTGGGTAAAGGAAATACTAGAATTCACTGAACAGGAGGGTGTACCCATGGCAATTCTTGGCAACAAGGTGGACCTGCAATTTCTAAGGCAGATACCCACCTACTCCGGGTTCAACGTGGCAATAGACACCCGAGGCACGTTGGGCGATCGTCACAATGTCGAATACTTTGAAACC
>JAEOUB010000612.1 GCA_016839545.1 Candidatus Kariarchaeota archaeon
CAAGAGGGTCTTCACTTGATCCTGCGATGGATGAAGTACACAAAGTATCAATCAAAGTTGGTATCGATGCAACAAAAAGCCTGTATAAGGATCCAGAGAGTTATCGTAAAATCAAAATCCCAAAGGATTAGTCCTCTAAAAGCAGTTTTTGCCAATCGGGAAAGGATTTGGAAGGAACTTTTGTAGATCCCAATCGACATGCAAGAAGGTGTTTGCATATCTTACCGGGAGTCTTGATACAGTTAATTTGAAAATGACGACAACTGCAGAAATCAGGCATGACTACCAGATAATCCATCTCCTGGGTTCCGGTAACAACAAAATAATCGCTCAGATAGTCTTTATCTGTTTTCAGGCGGAATACTTTCTTCTCTCTTAATAGATCCTGAGCTTTATCCATCTCTTCTACGTCCGGAATAAGATCACCTACATCGTAATTGGGATTGAGTCCAGATGGATCGGCAGAGAAGTCAGATCATTCAAGGATCTATCTGCAAGTTTCCTCACATTATGGGGCACTTTTCTCTCCCTGTTGATATGAATGGTACGCATACCCAGTTTCCTCGGTTTGAGAACTTCATGCATTGAATTACCAATCATGAAACAATATTGCGCCTCTGCTTCAGTTTGAGATATCATGTCCTTGTAATATTTCATCGTGTGTTTAGTTGCAGCTACGGTGTCAAAACCGAAGATACCGTCAATGTAATCATCAAGACCATTTGCCTCAACTATCCCTTCGATATGCGAGGAATGGGAACTACTTGCAACATACATACGGTACCCATGCTCCTTGAGATGAGCCAAGGTGGAGAGAACTTCAGGATAGAGAGCTTCTATCTGTGAAGCGACTTTGTATTCAAATGGTCGAGTTCTAAGATCTGGACATTCTTGATTGATTTCCATCCCTTCGTAGAGATATTTTGGAAAGAGTTTGTCGCACCACTCCAGAAAATCAAGAAATTCGGGGCCTACCTTCTTTTTACTGGGATTCCTAAGGTATCCAAAGGCTTTCTTTTCCCACATTTCCATCGCATGGTCATAGCGGTTCATTGCATCATCCTCTGCCAACTGAAAATGATCTATCTGATGCTGAACCGTTATTCTCCGGTAATCTTCAAGAATCTGGGGTGTTTGGACCAAAACTCCATGAAGATCCAAGAATAGGATAGGTTGGCTACTACTCATGTCAGTTCTGCTCCTGATGTTCACAAAACCCCTAAAGTTAATAGTTTAGGGTTTTCGACTATTGATTTATGCATGTCATACTATATAAGCAATGGTTTTCGGGGTACGGAGCTGAGATTTACAGCCTCTGGCCGAAGATTGCAGTTCCGATACGGAGATGTGTCGCACCGGCAATTACTGCCTCTCGCCAATCACCTGTCATTCCAATTGAAAACTGGGTAAATCCTAGTCTGAGTCCAAATGCAACAAATATCTTGTATTTCTCCAGGGTGACTTCCCTTGTCCAATCAGGATGTCCAATTGCCATTAATCCCGAAGCTCGCACCCCAAGAGCATGGCATTGCTCTCGTAGAATAGAGACAGCTTCTTCTGAATAGGGCACTCCTGATTTTGTTGATTCTGAGGAAATATTGACCTGGATAAAACAAGGTGATTGATACTCAAATTTCTTTAACCGTTTTACGATCTTCAGTCTGTCTATGCTATGAATACTTGCAGCGGTGGGTACAACATCCTTGACATTATTACTCTGTAAATTACCTATGAAATGCCAATTGACACCGGGAAATTGATTGGATTTCCGTTTGAATTCAACTGGGTTATTCTCGCCAAAATGTGTGATGCCTGCAGAGATTGCATCCTCAATCTCCTCATCAGTTCTTGTTTTTGACACTGCAATAATTGTAGGTTTTTTCCGATCATCTTCTCGACAAAGAAGGTCAAGCTCTTCTTGCAAAGAGATCCATGTATGTGCAATAGACGTCATTGAAGGCTCATTCCTGTTCTTCAGTAAAATAGGCATTTTCAAGAAGTTGTAAAGCCTGACCCACTGAGACCTGATGATTTAGTAGATCCTGAGCTAACTTGGTTATAACAGTTTGATCTGTCTGTCTTGCGAGTAAATGACGAAACAATTTACCCATTAACTCAA